>JAKAJX010000035.1 GCA_021824855.1 Bacteroidota bacterium
AGTGGCAGATGAAGGCATTGGTATTAGCGATGTAGAAAAGAAAAAAATATTTCAAAAATTTTATAGAGTAGGCAACGAAAATACGCGTAAAGCAAAAGGTTCGGGATTAGGGTTATATTTATGCAAGCAAATTATTTTAAAGCATAGAGGTGAAATTACAGTAACAGATAATATACCTGTGGGTACTATTTTTACAGCTACATTTAATATGTCATGAACCCAAATAGCAAAGCCAATATATTATTAGTTGAAGATGAAGAAAATCTTCATGAAACCTTAAAAATGAATCTTGAAATGGAAGGCTACGAAATTACATCGGCCTTTACCGGATCGGAAGCATTGAAGGCAATTAGTAATGAATACTTCGATTTAATTATTTTAGATATAATGCTTCCGGATGTTGATGGAATAAGAATTACAGAAAGTGTAAGAGTAAATAATAATGAAGTACCAATTTTAATTTTAAGTGCAAAAAATTCGGGAGCCGATCGGGTATTAGGTTTAAAAAAAGGTGCAGATGATTATCTAACAAAGCCATTTAATTTAGAAGAATTATTATTAAGAATTGAGAAGTTAATTCATAAAAATAAAAAAATTCAAGATAAAGAAACTATTGGCGATACTTATATGTTTGCCAATAATATCATTGATTTTAAAGCACAAGAAGCAACCACTTTTGATGGAAAAAAAATAGCACTAAGCAAAAAAGAAACCATGCTTTTAAAATTATTGATTGAAAATAAAGGCGATGTAGTAACACGCGAAAAAATATTGCAAGTTGTTTGGGGATATAATGTATATCCCAATACTCGCACTATTGATAATTTTATTTTGAATTTTAGAAAATATTTTGAGCAGGATAGTCGTAATCCAAAACACTTTCATTCGGCACGCGGTGCAGGGTATAAATATACAGAATGAAATAGGGCGTAAATGAGAACAAATATTGCATGCTATTTTTCCTGTTGTTTCAATTAGTAGCGTGTAAGTATTTTTGGCTGTACATACTACTAAGCATTTTTTTTTCGTTGTAAAAAATTACAAATGCATTTCATGAGTTTATCAACCATCATCGATTTTTTAGAGCCTGTTAATAGGTTTCAATTATCAGACGATCAAGGATATAAAGACACGCAATTAGGTCGCCATATCAGCGTATATGAAGAAGAGTTTCCGGATATAAGCAATGCAGATTTTGTAATAGTTGGTTGCTCCGAGATGCGTGGCGAAGGGGTAGAATATACTAATACCGATGCTCCTAATGCCATTCGCAAACAGTTTTATAGTTTATTTCATTGGCATACTACGGTTACTGTTGCCGATATTGGCAACGTAAAAAGAGGGGCTTCATTGCAAGATAGTTATGCCGCATTAAAAACAGTAATAAAAGAATTAATTGAGCAAGGTAAGCGAGTGGTTATCATAGGCGGATCGCATGATAATACATTGGCTCAATATCAGGCGTATGTTGAGTTAGAAAAAATTATTGAAGTTGCTTGTATTGATGCAAGAATAGATTTGGATATGGATAGCGTATTGCCCGCCGATATTTTTTTAATGAATATGCTTACTGCCGAACCTAACTTCATTAAACATTATAATCATATTGGTTTTCAGAGTTATTTGGTGCATCCGCAAATGTTAGAAACTATCGATAAACTAAGATTTGATTGCTATAGAGTTGGTAAAGTGAAAGAAAATTTAGAAGAAATGGAACCGGCTATTCGCAATGCACAATTATTTTCATTCGATATTGCTGCTATTCAACATGCCAATGCTCCTGCCAATAGATTAACGCCCAATGGATTTACCGGCGAAGAAGCTTGTACATTAATGCAATATGCCGGCATGAGCATTCATAATAATACTATCGGCATTTATGGCTATAATTCTAAGTTGGATGAACATGATTTAACGGCCAAACAAATTTCGCACATGCTTTGGTATTTAATGGATGGTATTTATAAAGGAAAACAAGAAACACATTTATCGGATAAAAGTCATTTTAATGAATTTAATATTGCTTTTGCAGAAGTTGCTACGGCATTCTTGCAAAGCAAACATACCGGTAGGTGGTGGATGCAATTACCTGATGGGAAATATACCGCTTGCAGTAAAACCGATTATTTAATTGCCAGTAATAACGATATTCCCGAAAGATGGTTAAGGGCAGTAGAGAGAAGTTAATTGTACAAAAAAACTACAATCAAATAATATGAAAAGTAAGCTTTGTGTAGTAAAGTCATTAGCGATTTTTTGTGTAATGCTTTTCTTATTTTCATCTTGTTCTTTACAAAAAAAAATAGCCAAAGAAGCCGAGCAATCTATTTTAAATGATGCACATCTTTCTACAGCACATATTGGCATTGTAGTGTATAATCCTTCTCAAAAAAAATATCTCTACAGTTATCAAGGCGAAAAATATTTTATTCCGGCAAGTAATACTAAATTATTTACTTGTTATGCTGCCATGAAATATTTAGGAGATAGTTTAACTGGAATAAGATATGTAAACAAAGGAAATGGAATTATTGAAGTAGAAGCAAACGGAGATCCTACTTTTTTACATCCCGATTTTAAAAATCAACTGGTATTCAATTTTCTACAATCTCAGCAAAAAATTTTATTAACCGATGAAAATTGGAAAGAAAATTCATTAGGATTAGGATGGGCATGGGATGATTATAATGATGATTATATGGCCGAAAGAAGTGTAATGCCTATTTATGGTAATGTACTTTCTTTTAATGCTGAAGGAAAACCTTTTGTACCTTTTTTTGAGAATAGAATAATCAATAATACTTCATCCTATCAGTTTAGTATTAAAAGAGCAATAGCCGCTAATAAGTTTGAAACAATTTCTTCTGCAAAAAATTTCGAAGTAACTAATATTCCGTTTTATACTAACGAGAAAGATATATTGACTAATTTATTGAAAGATACATTACACACAAACGTTGAGCAAGTTCATTTTAAAATTGATCGTTGGCCCGATGTACTAAAAATGCATTCTCAACCTACCGATTCGGTTTTAAAAATTATGATGCACAGAAGTGATAATTTTTTTGCAGAGCAAAGTTTATTAATGGTAAGTAATGAATTATTGGGTGTAATGAATGATGAAAAAATTATTGATACTTTATTGCAAACCGATTATAAAGAATTGCCTCAAAAGCCTAAATGGGTTGATGGAAGCGGTTTGAGCCGATATAATTTAATTTCGCCCAAAGATTTTGTATTTGTTTTGGAAAAAATGCAAAACGAATTTCAGTGGAATAGAATTGCCAATATATTGCCAACCGCAAATGAAGGAACGTTAAAAGGATTATATAAGAATTATGTTGGAAAAATTTTTGCAAAAACGGGATCGTTAAGTAATAATATTTCTTTAAGCGGATATATTATTACTAATAAAAAACATCGTTATATTTTTTCTGTGCTAATTAATAATCATCAATCATCCACTATGATTATTCGAAAAGATATTGAAAAATTTATTACAGCAATAATTGAAAAATATTAGCTTTTATTTTCCAAACATTCTATCTAAATAATCTTCTTTAAACTCCAAATAGGTAGGAGCACCGGATATGGTAATATTGGGTGTTGTACACTGAAACAATTCTTCTATTACTGTTTGAATTTCTTTTTGCGATAGAGCTTGTCCTGCTTTAATAGCATGCTGTCTGCTTATACAACGAATAAGTTTTTCTCTTTTAGAAAATTTTACATCGCTGCTAAAATGTTTAAACTGTTCTATCAATAATTCAATAGCATGTTTTTCATTTCCTTGTAATACATCTGCCGGTGTACCTTGAATTACAAAACTATTATTATGTAACGCTTCAACTTGATAACCTATTATTGTTAATTCGGGTAATAAGTCGGTTAATAAAACTGCATCGGCAGTTGCCAATTCTATTGTTACGGGAAATAAATTTTTTTGTGTAGGCATTTGTTTGCTATGTGCTGCAGTACTATATCGTTCGTATAAAATTCTTTCATGCGCCAATTGCTGATGTACTACAATAAATCCGTTTAGCGTTGCTGCAATAAGGTAAGTATTGTGTAATTGAATAAATGATGCCGAAGAAAATGAGTTGGGATACAGTAATGGTTGCGTACCACTTTTTTTCTCGTAACTAAATAATTGAGATTCGGTATGCTCTTCAGTTTCCTGAATTGTACCACTTGCGGATTTAGTTTTTTCTACAAATTCTTTCCAATGGTTTAGTTCGTTTTTTGTTGAAGGCTCAATAAAATGTGCTTGATTTTTTTTTGTAAATCCTTGATATAAATTCGATGAAGTGGTTATTCCTTTTTTTTCATCGGTAAATGGTTGATTAATGGCATCTAAGTTTTGTATTTCTGCATTTAATGAAAAATCTAATGAAGGTGCAATACTAAATTGTGCCAATGCGTGTTTTACGGCAGCTTGTACAAATGCATACATTATTTTTTCATCTTCAAACTTTATTTCTTGTTTGGTAGGATGCACATTAATATCCACTTGTGATGGATCTACATCAATAAATAAAACGTAGCTCGGAAAACTATCTTTTGCAATTAAATTATCGAAAGCATTATTTACGGCGTGGTTAAGGTAGGCACTTTTAATAAACCGATTGTTTACAAAAAAATACTGATCGCCTCTGGTTTTTTTGGCTGTGTCAGGCTTGCCAATAAAACCATAAATATTCATATAGTCTGTTTCTTCCTTTACGCTTACCAATTTAGCAGTATAGTTATTGCCTAAAATTTGTATAATACGTTGTTTTAAGTTTCCGGGTTCTAAATAAAATACTTGCTGCCCATTGCTTATTAGTGAAAAAAATAATTTTGGAAAAGCCATTGCTACGCGAATAAATTCATCTACAATATGTCGCATTTCTGCAGCATTACTCTTTAAAAAATTTCTTCGGGCAGGAACGTTGAAAAATAAATTCTTCATACTTATGCTTGTTCCTATATTACAAGCACAAGGTTCTTGTTGCATAACAGCACTATTTTCAATTTCAATATAAGTTCCTAATTCTGCATTGGCTTTTTTAGTTTTTATTTCTACTTGTGCTACGGCTGCAATGCTGGCTAAAGCTTCGCCACGAAACCCCATTGTTTTTATATGAAATAAATCTTCTATTTTTTTAATTTTACTGGTAGCATGCCTTTCAAAAGCCATACGAGCATCAGTTTCACTCATACCTATGCCATTATCAATTACTTGCACCAAACTTTTGCCTGCATCTATAATAATTAATTGAATTTGGGTGGCTTCTGCATCTACTGCATTCTCCAATAACTCTTTTACAGCACTTGCCGGACGCTGAATTACTTCACCGGCAGCAATTTGATTGGCAATATTATCGGGCAATAAATGAATAATGTCGGGCACAGAAGTAGTATTTTTAAAGGCGGTAAAAATAAAGCATATTGATGAACCTTTATTTAAATGATAATTTGATTTTAGTGATAATCAATTAAATGTTGTTAATCATGGTTCTTTATCTTCGCTCAAAATTTTTATTCCATGAATTTGAGTGCCGATATAAAAAAAATAGAACGAGTTTTTTTACCTGCAGATTTTACAGTTACTACTTGGGAAGATTTAGAACCGTATTTTAAAAACTTAAACGATAGAGTAATAAACAATGCTGCCGATTTACAAGCATGGTTAAAAGACATGAGCGAATTGGAAGCGGTAATAAGTGAAGAAGCTTGCTGGCGTCAAATAAAAATGACTTGCGATACTACCAATAAAGATTTGGAAGAAGCATTTACTTTTTTTATGATGGAAATTCAACCGCATATTCAGCCTTATGCCGATGCGTTAAATAAAAAATTAATTAACTCGCCTTATAGTAAAGAATTAGATCAACAACAATATTTTACTTATTTACGTTCGGTAAAAAAGAATATTGATTTGTTCAGAGAAGAAAATATTCCATTACAATCGGAGTTAAGTGTAATGCAACAACAATATGGTGCTATTGCAGGCAAAATGACGGTTGAAGTAAATGGCAACGAATATACTTTACAACAAGCCGGCAAGTTTTTAGAAAGTCATGATAGAAACTTACGCGAAGAAGTGTATAAAAAAATTCAAGAAAGGCGATTGCAAGATAAAGATGCCATGCATGATTTATACTCGAAGCTGATTGAAAAACGCCATCAGGTAGCATTAAATGCAGGGTATCAAAATTATCGCGATTATAAGTTTGTAGAATTAGGCAGATTTGATTATACGAAAGATGATTGTTTTCAATTTCATGAAGCAGTTAAATTACATGTATTACCCATAGTTGATAAAATTTATCAAAACAAAAAGAAGAAATTGGGTTTAGATGTATTGAAGCCTTGGGATACGGAAGCTGAACCCATTGGTGTTTTGCCTTTAAAACCTTTTACTACCGGAAAAGATTTGTTAGAAAAATCTGTAACATGCTTTAATGAAATGAATCCATTTTTTGCCAATTGCTTACGGAAAATGGATGAAATGAAACATTTTGATTTAGAAAGTAGAAAAGGAAAAGCACCGGGTGGTTATAATTGCCCATTAGCAGAAAGCGGTGCACCATTTATTTTTATGAATGCAGCCGGACAAATGTCTGATGTAACCACCATGGTTCATGAAGGCGGCCATGCTATTCATTCTTTTTTATCG
>JAKAJX010000121.1 GCA_021824855.1 Bacteroidota bacterium
GGGTTGCGCTCGTTGCGGGACTTAACCCAACACCTCACGGCACGAGCTGACGACAGCCATGCAGCACCTTACTGGCAGTGTATTGCTACAAAGTGAGCTTTCACTCACGGTCTCCCAGCATTCTAGCCCAGGTAAGGTTCCTCGCGTATCATCGAATTAAACCACATGCTCCACCGCTTGTGCGGACCCCCGCCAATTCCTTTGAGTTTCAACCTTGCGGTCGTACTTCCCAGGTGGGATACTTAATGCTTTCGCTCAGACACACACGGTGTATTGCGTATGTCGAGTATCCATCGTTTAGGGCGTGGACTACCAGGGTATCTAATCCTGTTTGATCCCCACGCTTTCGTGCCTCAGCGTCAATATATGCGTAGTAAGCTGCCTTCGCAATAGGTGTTCTATGTCATATCTAAGCATTTCACCGCTACATGACATATTCCGCTTACCTCCACAATATTCAAGATAGATAGTATCAATGGCAGTTTCAGAGTTAAGCTCTGAGATTTCACCACTGACTTACCTATCCGCCTACGCACCCTTTAAACCCAGTGAATCCGGATAACGCTTGCACCCTCCGTATTACCGCGGCTGCTGGCACGGAGTTAGCCGGTGCTTATTCATCTGGTACCGTCAAGTGAGAAAGAATTCTCTTTTTTCGTCCCAAATAAAAGAAGTTTACAATCCAGAGGACCTTAATCCTTCACGCGGCATGGCTGGATCAGACTTTCGTCCATTGTCCAATATTCCTTACTGCTGCCTCCCGTAGGAGTCGGGCCCGTGTCTCAGTGCCCGTGTGGCTGATCATGCTCTCACATCAGCTACTGATCGTAGGCTTGGTGGGCCATTACCCCGCCAACTACCTAATCAGCCGCACACCCATCAACAAGCGCCGAAGCTATAATATTAAAAAGATGCCTTTAAAATATGTTACGGGGTATTAATCCAAATTTCTCTGGGCTATTCCCCACTTGTAGGAAGGTTGTGTACGTGTTCCGCACCCGTTTGCCGGTCGCCAGCAATATATTGCTATATCCTGCTGCCCCACGACTTGCATGTATTAAGCCTGCCGCTAGCGTTCATCCTGAGCCAGGATCAAACTCTCCATTGTAAATGAGTTGATCTGACTATTAATCTCATTCGAAAATTAACGTCGGATTTAATTTAATTGTGCTTATAACCTTATCCTGAAAATGATTTCAGAATGCTGTTGCTTCCAAACTTTCAAAGATCTTTAAACTTAATTTTACTACCCATTTTTGATTGGGGTTGCAAAGTTACGTTTGTTTTTTATTTTAACCAAAAAAACTAAAATTTATTTTTATTTTTTTTGACTTATTTATTTTCAAAAAACTTCCGTTTTGAGCGGACGGCAAAGATACGATATAGCTTTTTATTTACAAACTTTAATTGCTATTTTTTTTATCTAAACCAAGAAGACTTTTCAAAGAAATAATGCTTATTTTTTTAAGCGGGGTGCAAAGATAATCATGTGTGTGAAACTTCCAAATCTTATTCCCTTTTTCTTTTATTTTTTTTCTTTCTCTCGTTTCAAAACTTGGCTTCAAAGAACATCCGTTTTTCATTTGCGGGGTGCAAAGATAAGAGCAGATTTATTCTTTCCAAATCTTTTTTGAAAATAGTTTTTAAATTTCACTGAAACCCTTACAGAGTAATGGTTTCGGAGGAAAATTATTTTATACTTCATTTTTTATTTATTGCTGTTGATGCTGCTTTTGCTTCTTTATCAGCAATTTCATTACTTCACCATAGCTTACTATCGCTTCTATTACCACCGGCACCCTTATTTTAAAAATGCACTTGAGTTCTGATATTTAATAATAACGGCTAATCCATATTCAATATCAATGGAGATTCGATTATAGTATCCCTGTACATTTCTTTTAATTGTCGGTATTTGTCAATTTGCCACGCATACCTGCACCGGCCACTGTCATGATCTTAACACTGTAAATGTTATTTGTTTTATACGGTAATTGATATGTCATTTCAATTAGCTGCAGAAAAGATTTCTTGTGGGAAATTAACTTCTGCTAAAAATAATCCATGAGCAGGTGTTGCAAAATTAGCTTTTGATGCATCGCCCGATTCAATAATATGCTTAAAGTTTTCAATAGTAATTTTATGCCTGGCAACTTTTAGCATTGTGCCCACCAAACCTCGAACCATTCCTCTTAAAAACCGATTAGCTTTTACCGAATAAACCATCATCCCTTCCCTTTGACTCCATTGGGAATGTTGGATATGACATATATAATTGTTTACCTGCGTATTTTGCTTAGAAAAACTAGCAAAATTTTGATATTGCATCAAAACCCCTGCAGCTTCGTTTAATAAGTTATTGTCTAATGCATAAGGATAATACCAAGCCCTATCTTCTTTAAAAGGATCTTTTGCTTGATAAAGATAATACTCGTACAATCTAGAAATAGCACTAAACCTACAATGTGCTTGAGATGCTACTTCAACAATTGCTTTAACCGTAATATCGGTTGGCAAAATTGCATTTAGATGATAGATATCTGCAGTAGCTATTTCTCGATTAAAATTAAAATGAAAAAAATTTTGTTTTGCGTGTACGCCTGCATCGGTTCGGGATGAGCCTGTTAACGGTATATTTTGCTTAAAGAATATTTGCAAAGCTTTTTCTACTTCAGATTGAATAGTGATAGCATTTTTTTGAATTTGAAAACCACTATAGTGAGTGCCTTTATAAGCTATTTCTAAAAAATATCGATGCATTTTAATCTCTTTGCAGTAATAACTTGAATTTTTCGGAATATTCCGGATTGGTAAACTGATTTTGTAGAAGAGAAAAATTTTGCAGATCGGCCACAAATGGCTTAACAATTTCAAAAAACCTTAATTTTTCTTTTTCATTTATAAAAAGAACACTTAAGTTTTTTAATTGCATGGCTGTATAACATTTTCCTTTCATGGCAATTTTAGCTATTCGTAACATATCCTCTTCGGTATTTGCAGTTGCCATTTGTTTGCGGGTAATTAAAAAATCGTCTTCTGAAGCTGCTGCAGCACAAGGCTGTTTACCGGGCTGATCGATAGGTGGATTATTTACAGTAATAGGCATTGGTTTAACAGGTTCAGCCACTTTAATTTTTTCTAGACCAGCATTTTCATTTATTGGTATAAATAATGCAATTGTATCAAATCGGGAATTTGTTTTATCAATATAGATTTGATCTACTCCTTTGGCAGCTATTTTTTCAAAAATTTTATTAACTGCTACAGTGGTTTTTAAAGAAGGTGAAGTATTAATTTTCGCTTCCGGCTGTATGGTTATTTTAGTTTGCTGAAACGGTGGTGCAGTTTTAATACTATCATCTGACTGTATTTTATTGCTTTCCTTTGATACTGAAATTGAGTCATTCTTTTCTGTTTTAGCAACAACTGCTATATCCTTTGAGGTTTGTTGCAAAGGAGGTTCTTTCTCAGAAATAATTGTATTAAAATGAATCATATCAAATAAACTCCATTCACTATCCGCTGTTTTTCTAAGTGCCAATTCTCTATCTTCTGTATTAATATCAATCATAAATTTTTGTTCGGGATATATATTTTTAGGAAAAAATATTGATATATAATATTTCCCTGAAAGCAATTGAGAGAGAATGATATATCCTGAAGCGGTAGAATTGAATGTTTGTCCGTTTAACTGAATATTAAAAGGTTTTTTTTCTTCATTTTGCACATAAATAAAATGAGGCGTTTGTCCCCTCACATCCATAGCAACAACAAGTAAAAACAATGCGATAATTACTGTCTTTTTTATAATACAACCTTTCATTACTAAACTATTTGGTACAAATTTACTTTAATTAGTAGGTTTTATATTTAATTCTCCACTCATCCTCAAAAAAAACTTTTTAAAAAATTAAGAACAAGTTGGCATATTAAGCTATTATCTTTATCTATCATAAAAAATTACTATGAAGAAAATTTTATTTGCTTTTAGTTTATTGGCTTTTGTTTTTGCCAATGCCCAACAAAATAAAGTTGATACTAGTTGGAAGAAAATTTACAGAGCTTCGGCTACTAAAATTAATGACTTGGTTCATACAAAATTGGAGGTGAAATTTGATTATGCCCAATCGTATATGTATGGAAAAGCATGGATTACTTTGCATCCGCATTGTTATGCTACAGATTCTTTAAGATTGGATGCGAAAGGAATGAACATTAATAAAATTGCTCTTTTTAATAATGGAAAATATACCGATTTAAAATACAGTTACGATTCGTTAACCTTACTTATTCACCTCAATAAAACATACAAACCATCGGAAAATTATATTGTATTTATAGATTATGTATCGAAACCTAATGAACTAAAAAGAAAGGGCAGCGCAGCTATTAATGATGCCAAAGGTTTGTATTTTATCAATCCAAAAGGAGAAGATAAAAATAAGCCTATAGAAATTTGGACACAAGGTGAAACCGAATCCAACTCGGCATGGTTTCCTACCATTGATAAACCCAATCAAAAATGTACAGAAGAAATTTACATGACTGTACCATCTAAATATGTTACCCTTTCTAACGGAAAATTAGTTAGTCAAACCAAACATAATAATGGCACCAGAACCGATTACTGGAAAATGGATTTACCACATTCGCCTTACTTATTTTTTATGGGTGTAGGAGATTATTCTATTATTAAAGATTACTATAAAGGAAAAGAAGTTAGCTATTACGTTGAAAAAGAATATGCACCTGTTGCCAGAAAAATATTTGGTAACACGCCCGAGATGATTGCTTTTTATTCTTCTATTACAGGTGTTGATTTTCCTTGGTATAAATATTCGCAAATTGTTGGTCGCGATTACGTGAGTGGTGCTATGGAAAATACAACCTCAACTTTACACGCCGAAAATGCCCAACAAGATGCCCGCGAACTGATTGATGGCAATGCATGGGAAGATGTTATAGCACACGAACTATTTCATCAATGGTTTGGCGATTATGTAACCTGCGAAAGCTGGAGCAATATTACCGTAAATGAGTCTTTTGCCGATTTTAGTGAAACCATTTGGAATGAACATAAATATGGAAAAGATGCCGGAGACGAAGTAAATTATAGAGGCATTAGAAGTTATTTATCGAATCCGGAAAATTATACCAAAAATTTAGTTCGATTTTATTATGCCGATAAAGAAGATGTATTCGATCAGGTTAGTTATCCAAAAGGCGGAAGAATTTTAAATATGCTACGCAATTATGTTGGAGATAGTGCTTTCTTCAAATCTCTGCATCTTTATCTCACCACCAATAAATTTAAAAATGGCGAAGCACATCAACTGCGTTTAGCATTTGAAGAAGTAACCGGCCAAGATTTAAATTGGTATTGGAATCAATGGTATTTTGGTAATGCACATCCCAAACTAAACATCACTTACTCCTATAATGAAAATGAAAAATTAGCTAAAGTTTTTGTACAACAAACACAAGAAAATAAACTATTTAAACTTCCTGTTTACATTGATGTTTACAATGGTTCAGTAAAAGTTCGTCATAAAGTTTGGGTAGAAAATGCAGCAGATACTTTTGAATTTAAAGTTGCATCAAAACCCGATTTAATTAATTTCGATGGCGATAAAATTTTATTATGCGAGAAAACTGAAAATAAAACTTTGGATAACTACATTCACCAATATAAATATGCCGGATTGTATGTTGATAGAAGAGAAGCTATAGATTTTGCTGCAAAAAATCAATCAGATTCGAAAGCTATTGAATTATTAAAATTAGCAATGAAAGATAAATACTATGGCTTACGCAATTATACCTTAAACAAAATAAATATTTCAAATGATGCAGTTAAAGTTGCTGCCGAACCTATTTTATTAGAACTATCTACCAAAGATCCTAAATCTGTTGTACGTGCTACTGCTATTGAACTTTTAGGCCGATATAAAAAACAAGAATATAAAAGTTTATTTACTAAAGCTGTATATGACTCATCTTATACAGTGGCAGGTAATGCATTAGAAGCATTGTTAAGTATCGACTCTACATCAGCATTTAAAATAGCGAAAGAACTCAGTACCCATCCTGCTAAAGGAAAACTATCAAGTGCTATTTCTGCAACCTTAATTGCTTCCGGCGACGAAAATATTTTTGATTTTATTTTAAACGAATTTGAAAAAACTCCATTATCGCAAGCCAAGTTCGAGCAAATACAATCTTTAACAGCTTTAATGGCTAAAGTAAAAAATACCGAAAAAGTAAAAAGAGGTGTAGACCAAATAGTAAAGTTTCGCGATGCCATCCCTCAAGCTTATAAAAGCCAAACAGACCCATTCATTAATAATTTCTTATTGAAGAATTTAATTAATAAAAAAGAGGCAGCAGGATTGAAAGAACAAGCAGATTATATTAAATCGCAAATTCCCGAAAAAAAATAAATGCATTTTAGCAATAAATAAAGCCACACTGAAAAATTAGTGTGGCTTTATTATTATCACTAAATATATAAAAATTATTTAACGGTAATAGTAGAACTTCCTTTACTGCTAACAGGAATTGTTTGACCCATCATTTCGTTATTACCGGAAGCACTAAAAGATTTTGCTTCAGAAATAAGTAATCCATTTGTTGCAG
>JAKAJX010000148.1 GCA_021824855.1 Bacteroidota bacterium
TAAACTTAAGCCCATAGCCAATTCGTAACTTATTGCCTGCGAAGCACCACGCAAGGCAGCTAATAACGAAAACTTATTATTGCTTGCCCAACCTCCAATCATAATTCCGTAAACACCCAAACTAACTACTCCAAAAACATACAAAATTCCAACATTAATATCGGCAATTTGCAATGCAATTGTTCTTCCAAATAATTCTACTTTATCTCCCCAAGGTACTACGGCACAAGTCATTAATGCTGCAGTCATTGCCAAAGCCGGACCTAAAATGAATAACGCTTTATTAGAATGGTTAGGAATAATTTCTTCCTTCATAATTAATTTTAATCCATCGGCAAATGGCTGAAATAATCCAAAAGGACCGGCACGGTTGGGTCCGGGTCTATCTTGCAAAGCTGCCGCAATTTTTCGTTCGCCATAGGTCATGTAAAGAGCAATCCCTAAGCTTGCGAAAATGATAATTACAATTAAACTTAATTTTTCTATAAGAAGTAACCAATCTATTGCAAATAATGTCATTGCTACTATTATTAAATATTATTGATTAAAATCGTTTGAATGTGCCGGACGTTCTAATAAACTTAATTGAATATTTTCTTTATTTACTTCACTTACTTCATGAATATTCATTAATAATTTTGGATCTCGGCCTTGCATTACTTTTGAGAGCGTTTCGTTAGGTTTTTTCAAACCAACATAATGCCCTTGTGAAATAACAGAATGACGATTAATATTAGAAGGACCTTCTATTATCCAATCGCTTACTTTCTTTTTATCGAATCTGCATTCATTGCAAATCCATCCGGTACTACCCTTGCTGCTTTCTTTCACTTCGCCCCATTCGTCTTTTCTTGCAGTAACTCTATATACTTCATCGCCACGCATCCATAATTGTACTTCGCCACAACACTTATCGCAATCTCTGTGTGCATCTACCGGTTTAGTAAACCAAACACGATTTTTAAAACGAAAAGTTTTATCGGTTAATGCTCCAACCGGACAAACATCAATCACATTTCCAATAAAATCGTTTTGTAAATTTTTTTGAATAAATGTTGCTATTTGTGAATGATCTCCTCTGTCTAAAATTCCGTGTTCTCTATTAGTGGTTAATTGATCTGCTGTAAATACACAACGATAACAAAGAATACAACGTGTCATGTGTAATTGAATCTTATCGCCTAAATCAACTTTATGAAATACTCTTTTCTGAAATTCGTAGCGTGTTTTTTCTTTGCCATGTTCGTAACTTAAATCTTGCAAATGACATTCACCTGCCTGATCGCAAATAGGACAATCTAACGGATGATTTAGTAATAAAAATTCAACCACACCGGCTCTTGCATCTAATACTTTGGGAGAAGTAATATTTTTAACTTCCATTCCATCCATAATAGTTGTTCTGCAAGAAGCTACCAATTTAGGCATTGGTCGAGGATCTTTTTCGGAGCCTTTACTTACTTCTACTAAACAGGTTCTACATTTACCTCCGCTGCCTTTTAATTTGCTGTAATAACACATTGTTGGCGGAGCTACTTCGCCACCAATTTTACGAGCAGCTTCTAAAATAGTAGTTCCGGCAGGTACTTCAATAGTAATGTTATCGATAGTTACTTTAAATAATGGTTGTTCGCTCATAAATTATGCTGTTACAGGCACATAAATAGGATCGGCATAATGAGCCAATCCAAAATTTCTTTTTTGCGATTCATCGGGATGGTTTACATGCCACGCAAACTCATCTCTAAAATGCCGAATAGCAGCAGCTACAGGCCATGCAGCTGCATCTCCTAACGGACAAATGGTGTTTCCTTCAATTTTGCTTTGAATATCCCATAATAAATCTATATCGCTGATTTTACCTTTTCCATATTCAATATTGTGTAATATTTTTTCCATCCATCCTGTTCCTTCGCGGCAAGGCGAACATTGTCCGCAGCTTTCATGCCTATAAAATCTGGCTAATGTTAAGGTGTTTTTTACAATGCATTGATCTTCATCTAACACAATAAATCCGCCACTTCCCATCATACTGCCTGTTGCAAAACCGCCATCGCTTAAACTTTCATAATTCATATAACGGGTTTCGCCTTTAGCGGTTTTCAGTAATAGATTTGCCGGAAGAATAGGAACTGATGATCCGCCAGGGATACAGGCTTTTAAACGTTTTCCATTGGCAATACCTCCACAATATTCATCGCTATAAATAAATTCTTCCACGCTTATCGTCATATCAATTTCATATACACCCGGTTGATTGATATTACCACAAGCAGAAATTAATTTAGTACCTGTACTTCTTCCTACACCAATTTTGGCATACTCTTCTCCTCCCATATTAATAATGGGTACTATGGCCGATAATGTTTCTACATTATTTACTACTGTGGGTCTTTCCCATAAACCTTTTACTGCCGGAAAAGGAGGTTTTAAACGAGGGTTACCACGTTTGCCTTCTAAACTTTCTATTAAAGCAGTTTCTTCACCACAGATATAAGCCCCTGCACCACGTTGTACATGAATATTACAATTAAACCCTGTTCCTAAAATATTATTTCCTACAAATCCATTTGCTTTTGCTTCGTTAATAGCCGTTTCTAAAATATCAACAATCCATGCATATTCTCCTCGGATGTAGATATAAGTATCGTTACTACCTAATGCAAAGGAAGAAACAATTAATCCTTCAATTAACAGATGCGGAATATTTTCCATTAAATATCTGTCTTTAAAAGTACCCGGTTCGCTTTCATCGGCATTACATACCAAATGGCGAGGAACACCTTCGGGCTTTGCAATAAAGCTCCATTTCATTCCTGCCGGAAAGCCTGCACCGCCACGGCCACGTAATCCGCTTTTTTTCACTTCGTCCACAATGTTTTCGGGGCTCATTGTTTTTAAAGCCTTCTCTACACTGCGATAGCCGCCTTCTCGCCGATATACTTCGTACGAACGAATACCTTCAATGTGTGCTTTTTCTAATAATAATTTTACTGCCATTTATATTAAGCTTTCAATATTTTTCAATTATTAACCGCTGCATTTTTTCTACATTCTTCAATAATAGCATCTACTTTTTCTTTGGTTAAATGTTCTTTATAATGTTTACCCAATTGCATCATTGGTGCATAACCACATGCACCTAAGCATTCAACTGTTTTTAAAGTAAATAATCCATCAGTTGTGGTTTCGCCGGGTTTAATGCCTAATGTGTTTTCGATGTATTGAATAATATTATCACTGCCACGTAGCATACATGGACCTGTTTGGCATACTTCGAATACATATTTGCCAACAGGTTTTAAATGATACATACTATAAAATGTAGCCACTTCGTATACTTCAATAGGTTTTATTTGCAATAATTCGGCAACATAGTTTAAGGCTTCTTCACTTAGCCATCCGCCAAAACTTTCTTGTGCTAAATGCAATACAGGTAATAAAGCACTTTTCTGCTTTCCTTCAGGATAGCGAGCTACTAATCTGTTAAACTCTGCTAATTGTTGTTCGTTAAACTTCATAAATCCCATCCCAAAAAGGGAAATTTTATTTTTATAACATTAATAAAATGCGTAAGCACAAGCCATTAAGACGTGTATGTTTATGCATCCAATTCTCCTGCAATTAAATTTAAACTACTCATTGTCATAATAGCATCACTTAGCATAGCACCTTTTGTTAATTCGGAATATGCCTGATAATAAATAAAACAAGGTCTGCGAAAATGCAGCCTAAAAGGTGTACGCCCACCATCACTAATTAAATAAAATCCTAATTCTCCATTTGCTGCTTCGATTGAATGATATACTTCGCCTTTTGGAATATCTGTTTCGCCCATAATAATTTTAAAGTGCCAGATTAATGCTTCCATTTTGGTGTATACATCTTCTTTTTTAGGCAAATAATATTCGGGAACATTGGCATGAAATATTTCTGCATCCGCCCCTTTAAATGCTTGAACTTTTTGATATGCCTGATTAATGATACTTAAGCTTTGCCACATTTCTTCTTCTCTTACCTGAAAGCGATCGTAATTATCTCCGGTATTACCAATAGGAATTTTAAAATCGAAATCTTGGTAACTACTGTATGGATTTTGTACACGTACATCATAATCTACACCGGCAGCTCGTAAATTAGGACCGGTAAATCCATAATTCAAAGCACGCTCTGCACTTATACCGCCGGTACCTTGTAACCGATCCATAAATATGCGATTGCGTGTCATTAATGTTTCAAACTCTTTTAAAACTTTAGGATATTCTCTCAAAAATTTTTCTATTTTTTCAAATGCCGTATTTGAGAAATTCCTTTCAAAACCGCCAATACGCCCAATATTAGTAGTAAGGCGGGAGCCGCATACTTCTTCATATATTTCATAAATTAATTCGCGGTATTGCATTACATATACAAATCCTGTAAAAGCACCTGCATCTACTGCTACAATTGAATTACAAATTAAATGATCGGCAATTCTTGCCAATTCCATAATAATAATTCGCAAATAATCTACCCGCTTAGGTGTTTCTATTTTCAATAATTTCTCGCAGGTTAAATGCCAACCCATATTATTTAAAGGGCTACTACAATAGTTTAGTCTATCGGTAATGGGTGTAATTTGATATAATGGTCTACGCTCGGCCAATTTTTCAAATGCCCGATGTATGTATCCTATGGTTTGCTCCGAACTAACCACTCTTTCTCCATCCAGCTCCAAAATATTTTGCATTACGCCATGCGTTGCAGGATGCGTTGGACCTAAATTAATAGTAGTGGTTTGCTTTTCTATTGAACCCTCGGGTAAGCTAATATGATTATGGACTGTTTCTAACATGATATTATTGATGCTTCCAGCTTTTATTTATCAATTAAACTTAGTTGTGTTACTCACTTGTACGTTCCTATCTCTATTCAACAATGCAATTGTTTATTTATTTTTCATTTTCTTAATTAAAATTCCAAGAAAATAAAAAGCACTAACAGTAAACATTCCCACTCCAACACCATTCCAAAAACCATTCTTTACAAATAAAAAAATCAACAAAGCCACCATACTGATACTACCGTACCATTTTGTTTTGTTGGCCTGAATCCAGTAATTAATTTTATTCATAGAATGAATCGTTTATTCAAAAGTACATTGTCAAATTGCCTTATTAACTATTTGTTCCTCCTCTTCCAAACATTTCATCATCTTTATCAATTCTTGTTTGATCTTCTAAAGGATATTCTTTTCTTAACGGAAAATAATCCATCTCATCCACGTTCAAAATTCTTTTTAAATTAGGATGACCGATAAATTTAACTCCAAAAAAATCGAAGGTTTCTCTTTCCATCCAATTGGCGGTAGAAAATAGTTGCGTTGCTGTAAAAACTTCGGGGGTTTCAATAGCAGTATATATTTTAAACCGTAAACGAATATTTGCTTTTAAATTATGAAGATGATACACCACCGCTAATTCACGTCCTATTTGATGCGGATAATGAACTCCGGTTAAATCGGTAAGGAATTGAAATTGCAAATCTGCATCATCGTATAAAAACTGTAATACTTTTAAATTCAATTCTTTTGGTGCTTCAAAACTCAATAATCCATAAGGTTCATCAAAGCCTGTCACTTGATCTCCAAATTTTTCAATTAGTTTTTGTTGAATTATTTCGTTGGTCAAAATCATAATTTAATATTTGATAACACTACAATCTTTAGCCTTCCTTTTATAATTTATTCAATACCATAACTATTTAATAATTCCTGATATTGTGGGCTATTTCTTCGGCGAATACTTTCTTGCCCTACTAAATCCTGAATACGCATAAATCCGTCTAAAATAGCTTCGGGTCTTGGTGGGCAACCCGGCACATATACATCTACCGGCACTACCTGATCTATTCCTTGTAATACACTGTATGTATCAAAAATGCCACCGCTACTTGCACAAGCGCCAACAGCTATTACCCAACGCGGCTCGGCCATTTGTAAATACACTTGTTTAACAACCGGTGCCATTTTTTTAGAAATAGTTCCCATTACCATCATTAAATCGCATTGCCGCGGTGTAAATGCCATACGTTCGGCACCAAACCGAGCTAAATCGTAATGTGCAGCAGCAGTTGCCATAAATTCAATACCGCAACAAGAAGTAGCAAAAGGTAATGGCCATATTGAATTTTTTCGGGCTAACCCTACAACATCACTCATTTTCGCGGTAAAAAATCCTTCTCCCGAATAACCATTGGGGGCAGGAACAAAGCTAACTGCAGTTGAAATTTCTGCAGTTTTAGGATGAATATTAAAACGTACCGGACGCATAACTAAGAATTTACAATTAATAATTAATAATTACAGGCTCGATCGCCTTTTGTTTACTTTATTAATTTTTAATTTTAATTACTAAATATTTTTTAGTCTTCCCACTTCAGTGCACCTTTCTTAATAATGTATATAAAACCCAATAAAAAGAAAGCTATAAACATTACAACAGCACCAAAACCAGCCCAGCCCAATTCT
>JAKAJX010000020.1 GCA_021824855.1 Bacteroidota bacterium
CGGTGAACAACCTTTGTATAAAGAATATTTTATTATTCAAGATTTAATTAAAGACATTTTTGAATCTCTTTCTATAAAAACTTCAAAAAAACAAATAAAATCGTACATTAAAAAAGGCTGCGAAACCCCTTTAATAACTGTATTTGCTGATAAAGAAAAAATAAGGCAGGTGCTAATTAATTTGGTATCCAATGCAGTAAAATACGGTAAACTTAAAGGAACAATTATTGCCAGTGTGTATAAAACCGATGAAAAACATGTTTTAGTAGAAATAAGCGATGATGGTATAGGAATTTCAGAAGAACATTTACCTCGAATTTTTGAACGATTTTATAGAACCGATAGAGGAAGAAGTAGAAATGTGGGCGGAACAGGTTTAGGATTGGCTATTTGTAAACACATAATTGAAGCTCATGGGCAAACTATTCATGCCCGAAGTAAATTAGAGGTTGGAACCACATTGGGCTTTACCCTTGAAACAAAAAAAGAATTTAAGCCAATATAATTGGGTTGTCTAAAATAAAGGGCCTTTAATAAAAATTCAATATTAATTAATCATTAATTCTTTCTTTATTTGGAAGCTACCAACTCATAACTTTACTTTTGCTCCAAATTAAAAAATTATGGGCATTAATAATTTTGGAAGAATTTTCATGCCAAAAAACAAAATCTTCTACGAATTATTCGAGCAAGTAGCAGAAACGGTAGAAGAAATGGGCTTTATTTTAAAAAGATCGGTAGCCGAATCTGATGCAGATAAAAGACTACAATTTGCCAAACAAATTGAAGATTTAGAACATAGAAATGACGATCATACGCATAAAGTATTTACCGAATTAGGCCGAAATTTTATTACTCCGTTCGATAGAGAAGATATACATTATTTAGCCACATCGCTGGATGATATTGCAGATTATATTTTTTCTACTTCCAAAAAAATTAATTTCTATCATGTTAATACCAATGATACCGGTATTCAAAAAATGGCCGAATTAATTTGCCAAGGTTGTACCGAAATTAAGAAAGCAGTGCATGGATTAAGAGATATGAAAGATTTGCGAAAAATGACCGAGGCTTTAGTAAAAGTAAACAGCATAGAAAATCAGGCAGATGATGTTTTTGATTTAAGTATTGAAATGTTATTTCAGCAAGAAAACGATTTTAAAGAAGTAATTAAGAAAAGAGAAATATACCAAGTAATGGAAATTGCAACCGATAAATGTGAAGATGCTGCCAATGTAATTGAGTCAATTATTATTAAATATGCGTAAATGGGTATAAGCTATGAATTATAAGGTATCATAAACTATGGCTACAAGTATATATTCAAGCAAAAAACACATTACTCGTAACTCATCACTTATAACTCATTTTTATGTTTAGTTTGTTAATTGTAATTATAGTTCTTGCTTTAATTTTCGATTTTATTAATGGCTTTCACGATGCTGCCAATTCTATTGCAACCATTGTTTCAACTAAAGTATTAACTCCGTTTCAGGCAGTAATATGGGCAGCATTTTTTAATTTCGTTGCTTTTTTTGTATTTAAAGATCATAAAGTAGCCAATACCATTGCTAAAACTATTTATCCGGAGTTTATTGATTTATATATTATTTTGGCAGGCATTATTGCAGCCATTTGTTGGAACTTAATTACTTGGTGGTATGGTATTCCATCCAGCTCTTCTCATACATTAATCGGCGGATTTATTGGCGCGGCTTTAGCCAAAATTGGTAGTTTTAAAGTAGTGGTTTTAGCCAACCTTACTAAAACTGTTTTATTTCTTTTCCTCTCCCCGTTAATAGGTTTAATTCTTGCTTTTATTATTACCTTACTCATTGTACATCTTTTTAAAAAATCTAATCCTTACAAAGCAGAGCGATGGTTTAAAAGATTGCAGTTACTATCATCTGCTGCATTTAGCTTAGGACATGGTGGTAACGATGCTCAAAAAGTAATGGGTTTAATTACGGTGGCTTTAGTATCGCAAGGAATAATACCCGACATTAAAGCAATGCCTAATTGGGTACCCATAGCTTGTTATAGTTCTATTGCATTAGGTACAATGAGTGGTGGTTGGAAAATTGTAAAAACTATGGGAACACGCATTACCAAAGTAACTCCTTTGGAAGGTGTAGCGGCCGAAACGGCAGGTGCCAGTACCTTAATACTCACCGAAGGGTTGGGTATTCCGGTAAGTACTACCCATACAATTGCAGGCTGTATTATGGGGGTTGGTGCTACCAAACGCTTAAGTGCAGTACGTTGGGGTGTAACAATTAATTTAATATGGGCATGGGTATTAACAATACCTGTTTCTGCAGCTTTAGCAGCTTTTTTCTATTTTATTATTTCAAAATTCATTTAATTTTTAGCAAAAACTACAATTATTCCGAAAGCTGCTGTTTCTTTGTATAGAAATAATAACCTATCTTATGAAGAAAATATTAGTTACCGGTGGATGTGGCTATATCGGCTCTCATACCATTGTAGATTTAATCGAAAACGGATTTGAAGTTATTTCTGTTGACGATAATTCTCGTTCTACTTTATATGCACTTAATGCCATTGAAAAAATTACCGGAGTGCCAGTTAAAAACTATACACTCAATCTTACAGATTTTACAGCAACAAGAAATATTTTTTTAGAAAATAAAGATATTGTGGGAATTATACATTTTGCCGCATACAAGGCTGTTGGCGAATCTTGCGAGTTACCTTTAATGTATTACGAAAACAATTTAATTTCTTTAATAAACTTATTAAAGTGTGTACAAGAATTTAAAGTTCCTCATTTTGTTTTTTCATCATCTTGTACTGTATATGGCAATCCCGATTCAATTCCGGTAACCGAAAATTTTCCAATAAAAAAAGCAGAAAGTCCGTATGGTGCTACCAAGCAAATGGGCGAAACCATATTACAAGATTTTTCTAAAGTTTCAGCTACAACATCTATTTTATTACGATATTTCAATCCGGTTGGTGCACATCCAAGTGGATTGATGGGCGAGTTGCCATTGGGCAAACCCATGAACTTAGTTCCGGCTATAACGCAAACAGCTATTGGTAAACTACCTAAAATGTATGTGTGGGGTAATGATTATCCAACAAGAGATGGAAGTTGTATAAGAGATTATATTCACGTTTGCGATATTGCTCATGCGCATACTTTGGCATTACAATATTTACTTGCAAGCAAAAACAAATCTAATTGCGATGTGTTTAATTTAGGAACAGGAGATGGTGTTTCGGTTTTGGAAGCTATTAAAACATTTGAAGCCGTAAGTAATGTTAAGTTAAATTATGAAATAGGGCCGCGGCGTTCGGGCGATGTAATAGCCATTTATGCCAATAATGAATTGGCAGTACAATTATTAGGTTGGAGAATACAATATGGCATTACTGAAATGATGGATACCGCTTGGAAATGGGAACTGAAATTAAAGAATGACAAAATTGTATAAAAAGTAGAAATACCTTAATTCTGATTGGCCATTTTTTCGGTATTCTCGGCTAATTGTAACGCTTCAATAAATTCATCAATATCGCCATTAATTACGGCGTTTAAGTTATAAGAAGTTAAACCAATGCGATGATCGGTAACCCTGCCTTGAGGCCAATTATAGGTTCTTATTTTGGCACTTCTATCTCCGGTGCTTACTAAGGTTTTTCGTTGTTTGGCTATTTCTTCTTCTTGTTTGCGTACTTGTTCTTCATACAATTTGGTACGCAACATGGTCATAGCTTTTTCTCGGTTTCCTAATTGGCTTCTTTCGGTTTGGCACATAACCACCACCCCTGTTGGAATATGGGTTAAAAAAACTTTTGTCTCTACTTTATTTACATTTTGTCCGCCTGCACCACCACTTCGGGCAGTTTCCATTTTTACATCACTTTCTTTCAGTTCAAAATCTACTTCTTCGGCTTCGGGCATTACTGCTACGGTTGCAGCACTGGTATGAACGCGTCCTTGTGTTTCGGTATTGGGTACACGTTGCACACGGTGTACGCCACTTTCAAATTTTAGTGTACCGTAAACGTCTTCACCACTTACTTCTACTACTACTTCTTTATAACCACCAACGGTACCTTCGCTATCGCTAACAATGGCAGTTTTCCATCCTTTTTTAGCACAAAATCGTAAATACATACCTAATAAATCGCCGGCAAATAAGCTGGCTTCGTCTCCACCGGTACCGGCACGTATTTCAAGAATAGCATTTTTATCGTCTTGAGGATCTTTCGGAATTAATAATTTGGTTAATTCTTTTTCTAGGGTTTCTTTTTGTATTTCCAGTTCGGGCAATTCCATTTTTGCCAATTCCTTTAGCTCTTCATCGTTTCCATTTAAACTTTCTTTTGCAAAGCTATATTCGGCTAAAACTTTTTTATAGGTTTCAAAGGGTTGCACAATTTTTTCGAGAGATCGGTATTCTTTACTTAGTTTACCAAACTCTTTTTGATTATTGATGATTTCAGGATTGGTTAATGCAATACCAACCCGTTCGAATCTTGCTTTAATGGCTTCTAACTTATCTAACATATCATTTATTCGGATGGCAAAAGTAAGGAATGGATTGCTGAAAAGATAGATTGATTAATGTGATTGACAATGATTTTTTAATTGTTAACAATTACATAATGCGTTGAATTGGGTTAAAAAATATTGACTTTATAGTTTTGCAGCCTAATTAAAATTGTTAAAAGCATTGAAAAATCAGTAATAGTACAACACACAATATAGCATTAGTCATTAACTACTTTTTATACTACCATTTTATTTAGAAAAAAACCAAATTCTTTGATTCAAAAAAACTTTATGAAAAGAAACTACCAATTTTCACTTTCACTATTGTGTATTTTATTTGTAATGATTGTGCAAACGGGTTTTGCTCAGCAAAGTAGGGTTATTATGGGAAAAATTACAGATGCGCAAGATAAAACACCCGTTGTTGGGGCATCTGTATCTATTAAAAATACTTCTCGCGGTACGGTAACCGATGGAGATGGTAATTTTAAAATTACCGTTCCTGCTAATTATAATAATGAGCGGGTTGCATTATTTATTACATCCGTAGGGTATACTTCTATTTTAAAAAATGTAGTTAGTAACCAAGCCGAAGTAGTAATTAGTTTATCAAAAGATACTAAAGCATTAGCCGAAGTAGTTGTTACTGCCTTAGGTATTAGTAAACAATCGAAAGCTATTGGGTATGCGGTTCAATCGGTATCAACAAGGCAATTAACACAAGCACAAGATCCTAATTTAATTAATAACCTTAACGGTAAAATAGCAGGGGTGTATATTACCAATGGAGGTGCCGGTGTTGGTTCTACATCTAGAATTGTAATACGTGGAGAAAATTCTTTTAATGGTTCTAATCAGCCATTATTTGTGGTAGATGGAGTACCTATTAATAACGAAACTTTTTTTAATAATGCGATAGAAAATTCTGCTAATCAGGGTACATGGGCAGAAGTAGATTGGGGAAATGGCGCTGCCGAAATTAATCCTAATGATATTGCTAAAGTAACCGTGTTAAAAGGTTCTACGGCTGCAGCGTTGTACGGTTCAAGAGCTGCTAATGGTGCTGTGGTATTAACAACTAAAAAAGGTACAACCCAAAAAGGAATGATGGGTATCACATTTAATTCTACCACTACTTTTGAAACACCTTTAAAACTTCCTCGTCTTCAAAATCAATATGGATTAGGCGTTAATGCATATCCATTAACCGGAAGTCCTAATACCTATTCATACGCTAATGGAGGTGGTTCCAGCGAAAATAATATTCCTAATTGGGGATTAAAATTCGATCCTAATTTATTAGTACCTCAATTTGATAGCCCTGCCGGTACAGATGGTACTTATCAAGCAGCCGATTTAGTGGCACGTTCAGTAAATCCGGGATTGACTGTAAAACCAACACCATGGATTGGTCATGCAGATCATTTCCAAAAATTTCTTCAAACCGGTATTACTACCCAAAATAGCATAGGTTTTGGTGGAATTACTGAAAATGGAAGTTACCATATATCAATGGGTAATATGGTAAACAGAGGTATTCTTCCGGGAACCGATTTAAGAAGATATTCTATTTCTGTAAGAGCCGATCATCGCTTCAACAACAAACTTACTTCTGATTATTTTATTAATATTATTAACAGCAATAGTAGTAACAGACCTAATATTGGTTATGGTTCAGAAAGTGTAATGTATACTTTTTTTGGTGTGTATGGAATGCCACTTAATGTAGATATTAACTCGCTTAAAAAACAATGGCAAACAGGAAGAGATCAATTAAGTCAGTTCCGTTATTGGAATAATCACGATAATCCGTATGTTACTTTATATGATAATGTAAATAGTTTTAATAAAAACAGAATATTGGGTAATGCATCTTTAAAAT
>JAKAJX010000192.1 GCA_021824855.1 Bacteroidota bacterium
CTTGCTCTTTGGGTGTAGAGGCAGTTGGCTTAATTGCAATTCTAAAAACCAATTCATTACCATTGGTTATGCCACCAACAATGCCACCCGCATGATTAGTTTTAGTTTCACCATTAGCATTTATAATTGAATCATTATGCTCAATACCCAACATTTTTGCTGCCAGAAAGCCTGTTCCAAACTCAATACCCCGAACCGCAGGAATGGCAAAAACTGCATGACTAAGTACGGATTCAACACTATCAAAAAAAGGTTCTCCCAATCCAATTGGTAACCCTACAACTTTGCATTCAACAATACCACCAACCGAATCTTTAGCATCTACAGCTTTTTGTAATCCAACTTCAATATTTTTTTCTCCACCAATTTCTATAATATTTGCTTCAACTTTTATTTTATGCAATAATTTTTTTGCTATAACACCGGCAGCCACTACCGCAACAGTTAATCTTCCGCTGAAATGCCCGCCACCTCTATAGTCTTCATTACCTGCAAATTTTTTACTCGCAACAAAATCTGCATGTCCGGGACGAGGAAAATCTCTTTGCTTTTGATAATCGCCACTACGTGTATTATTATTTTCAAATAAAATAGTAACTGGTGCTCCGGTTGTTTTATTGTTAAATATTCCACTTTTAAAAATAGGAATATCAGATTCTTGTCTTGGTGTAGTTCCTTTTTGGGTACCGCCTTTTCTTCGTTCAATATCAATTAAAAAGTCATCCACAGTTAAAGGCAAGCCTGCAGGAATACCATCAATATTAACCCCTACACTTTCGCCGTGCGATTCGCCGAAAATGTGTACACGAAATATGCGTCCGAATGAGTTCAATGTTATTGATTTAATAGTTTATTCTTTATCAGTTTATTCGTCTGATAATTTTTCAATGCTATAAAGATACAGAAGCACCCAATAGTTTTATGTGCTCGTAAAAATTGGGATACGATTTATTTATTGCCTCTGCTTCTTCAATAATTGTTTCGCCATTTGCCTTTAATGCAGCAATAGCACATGCCATAGCAATGCGATGGTCGTGGTGCGAATGTACTTTGGCACTTTTTACATTGCCACCTTTTATCATCATCACATCATCTTTCAATTCAATCTGCACACCCATTTTTGCAAACTCTTCCTGCAAAGTCAATCCTCTATTACTTTCTTTATGTGCTAATCTTGATACGCCTTTTATAACGGTAGTACCTTTGCAATAAGCAGCTAATGCAACTAATGGTGGAAATAAGTCGGGACAATCGGTTGCATCAAATTCAAAAGGAATAAGTTGATTCGAAGAAGCAATTTTTATTTCATTATTCCCAATTAAAATATTAGCACCGGCATCTTTTACTGCTTTTACTATTGCTTTATCGGCTTGTGTGGAATAAATATCTAATCCTTGTATACTAACTCCATTTACCGATGCAATGGCACCGGCTACCAATAAAAATGCAGCACCACTCCAATCTCCTTCAACAGTATAATTTATTGTTGATGTCTGATGTCTAATGTCTGATGTATTAAAAACAAATGCTTCATAATTTTTATTCTCAGGTACATTCAATCCAAAATCCTGCATCACTTTTAAAGTCAAATCTATATAAGGTTTACTTTTTAAATTTTTCACCGAAATACTTACACCGTCGGCATTCGATGCTGCATAAGCCAATAGTAATCCTGTTAAAAATTGAGAACTTAACGAACCGTCTATTTCAATATTTTTTGGCTGCAAAGGACCTTTTACTTTTAAAGGAAGTTTACCATTATTTGAATGAATGCTTACATTTAATGCAGGGAGAATTTCATCGAAAAAATTCATTGGCCTTGTAACTAAACTTCCCAATCCATTGATAGTAATTTCTTCTTCGCTCATGGCAACTATAGGTGTAAACATTCTAATGCTTAATCCGCTTTCTCCACAATTCATTTTAGTATCAACCGGATGAACTCCTTTACTTTCAATAATAATTTTATTATTGAATTCTTGTACACCTGCACCTAAATTTTTAATAATACTTAAAGCAGCTTTATCATCATTTGATATTCCGGGATTATGAATGATAGAAATACCTTTTCGAACTAAAGCTGCAGCACATGCACGCTGCATAGAACTTTTTGAAGCAGGTGCATAAACATTTCCTATTAATTCTGAAGGTTGTATGGTTGCAATCACAATTATAAAGATTGAATGATTTCTTTTAACTGATTAAAGGCAATTGGATAAATTATTCCTTTTCCTATCTTTTCTAATAAAATAAAATTTATTTCCTTTTGCTCTCTCTTCTTATCCATTTTCATTACATCAAAAACTTTATCTCTATTAAACTTAATATTGGTTGGCAAGTTATAAATAGTAAGTACTTCATGCACAGTTGCGGCGTCTTTAAAACCTATAAGTTCTTCTGAAATTTTAGCAGCATAACTCATTCCTATTGCCACGGCCTCTCCATGCATTAATTGATACTGATTTTCTAAAGCATGGCCCAATGTATGTCCAAAATTTAGAAGCTTTCTCTCCCCTTGTTCTAACTCGTCATGCTGTACAACTTTCAACTTAATTTTTACATTGCGTTGTACAAGCAAATCAATATTTTTCCGTGTATTTTTATAGTTATCGATTGAGTGATATTGTAATTCTTTCAACATCTCCTTATCCTTAATACAAGCATGTTTAATAATTTCTGCAAAACCATTTCTCCATTGATTATCGGGTAATGTTTTTAAAAAATTTAAATCATGAAAAATAAAAGCCGGCTGCTTAATAACTCCAACAATATTTTTATACATACCAATATCAATTCCGTTTTTACCACCTATACTTGCATCAACTAATGCCAATAAAGTGGTAGGAATAAACCCAAATCGAATTCCTCGCATATAAATGCTGGCTACATAGCCTGTTATATCGGTAATAACGCCACCACCAACTCCTACTAAAACTGTTTTTCTATCGGCTTCAAATTCAATTAATTTTTGGATAATTACATTAACAGTAGCTTGTGTTTTATGCTGCTCACCTGCTTTAATTATAATGGTTTTAAAATTTTTAAACTTCCCTGTTTGAGCAGCATATACATTTTCATCGGTAATAAATATGCTGTTTTTTAGTTCAATAATATCTCGTAGTTGATTGATATTGGATGAGAAATAAAAATCGGTTGAGCTATTGTTGAACCTAAATGTTTGTTTCATAACTAACTAAAACTAATTGTACAGAAGTTTACGAATTGAAAATTTTATTTTGATGATTAATACTTTCCATGTGCACTGCATCAAAATATTTAGTAATAAATTCTTTACTCAAGCCTAATTTTTCGCCTTTAGCAAAAGCTCTTTCTAAAATTTCGTTCCAACGATTGGTTTGTAAAATGGTGATATTATTTTCTTTTTTGTATTGCCCAATTTTTTCAGCAATTTTAATACGCTGACTTAAAATCTGCATTAACTCATCATCTAAATGATTAATTTGTTGGCGTAATGCTTCTAATGCAGCATGATATTCTTCACTAGAAATATCTTCTTTTCTCCAATGTATATTTCCTATTAATTCTCCTAATGTTTCGGGAGTTATTTGCTGTTTCGCATCACTCCATGCTTTATCGGGATCAATATGACTTTCAATAATTAATCCATCATAATCTAAATCAATAGCTTTTTGAGCTACATCCTGCAACATGTGTCTGTTTCCACAAATATGTGATGGATCGTTAATTAACATCATGTGCGGATTTCTTCTTTTCATTTCAATAGCTAAATGCCACATAGGAGCATTGCGATATTCGGTATTGCCATAGGAACTAAATCCACGATGAATGAGTCCTATATTTTTAATACCTGCTTTAGCAACACGTTCAACAGCACCAATCCATAATTCCAAATCGGGATTAATAGGGTTTTTAATTAACACAGGTATATCGGCACCACGTAAAGCATCTGCAACATCTTGTACACTAAATGGATTAACAGTAGTACGTGCCCCAATCCATAAAACATCTACACCAAAATGTAAAGCATCTTCTACTTGTTTTCCTGTTGCTACTTCAACAGTAACAGGTAAGCCTGTAATTTCTTTCGCCTTTTGCATCCATGGCAAGCCTTTGGTACCAACACCTTCAAAAGATCCGGGGCGTGTACGAGGTTTCCAAATACCGGCACGTAACATATCAACTTTACCGGTTGCTGCAAGACGAGTAGCTGTTTCCAAAACTTGTTCTTCTGTTTCGGCACTACAAGGACCACTAATAATAAGTGGACGTTTACTCCATACGTCGTTAATTGTTTTGTTTTGTTGCAATGTCTGTTCCATTGAGTTTTATGTTATAAGTTATACGTTTTAAGTGTTGATGATAAATTGATAGATATTACCTACAACTTATCACTTACAACTATCTTGAATTGGCATCATTCATTCTAATTCTTCTTCCACGATAATTTTTTCCATCGATAGAACGAATCATTTGAGTAGCGGCCTTACTATCAACTTCAATCCAGCTATTCATTTCTTTCATATCAATTCGGCCTAATACTTCTTTTTTCAAATCGCTCATATCCAATATAAACTGTAAAAAGCTTGCTTTATAAAAACCATCTTTTGTTCCCAGATTAACAAATAATCTTTTATAGTTCCCATTAAAATCATTTCTATCCTCTCTTCTTCCTCTACTTTGATCTCTCATACCTTGATTATGCTCTCTATTTCTTTCGTTTCGTTTGGATTGTTCACGAATATTTAAATCTTCGGCATTTTCATAATATTTTAAAAACCTATCAAACTCTAATGCTGCTAACCTTTGCAACACTTCTTCTTTGCTTACATCGGCAAATTTTTCTTCGAGCATGGGCAAATAGGTTTCATAATCGCCATGACTAATATCTGTTTGCAATAATTTATCCATTGAAGCATAAAACTGTTTTCTGCAAACATCTTTACCACTCGGAATTTCTAATTTATGAAATGGCACTTGCACCATTTTTTCAATTGATCGCAGTTTGTAGGTTTCTTTACTGTGAACTATACTCATACATATTCCTGTATGCCCTGCACGACCTGTTCTTCCGCTTCTGTGAGTATACACTTCAATATCATCGGGCAATTCGTAGTTAATAACATGGGTTATTTCTTTTACATCAATACCTCTTGCTGCTACATCGGTTGCAATTAAAAGTTGTAATGTTTTATCTCTAAACTCGCCCATTACCTTATCGCGTTGTTGTTGTGTAAGATCTCCATGTAAGGCATCAATATCATAACCTTCTCTTGTTAGTTTTTCAGCAATACCTTGAGCATCTATTTTAGTACGAGTAAATATGATACCATAAATACCCGGATTAAAATCAATTAATCTTTTCAATGCTTCATACCGATGATGTGCATTTACAACATAATATTGATGATCAACATTTTTATTGGCAGTATTCATTTTACCCACGGTTACTTCATGTGGGTGTTTCATGTACAATTTACTTACTCGTCTTATTTCGGGAGGCATTGTTGCACTAAATAACCATGTTGCCTCACGTTCCGGTGTATTTTCTAAAATAAATTCTATATCATCTTTAAAGCCCATGTTTAGCATTTCATCTGCTTCATCTAACACAACGTATTTTATTTTTTCTAAATTAATGGCTTTACGCTCAATTAAATCTATTAATCTTCCCGGAGTTGCCACTACAATTTGAATGCCTCTTTTCAAATCACGTATTTGCATTCCTATACTAGTTCCGCCGTACACGGCTACTACATTCATTCCGGGAATAAATTTCTTAAACAATTCTACCTCTGTTACAATTTGCATGCAAAGTTCTCTGGTTGGACAAACTACCAATGCCTGAGGAAAGCGTTGTTTTTCATCAACCAAATGCAATAATGGTAAGCCAAAAGCCGCTGTTTTACCCGTGCCTGTTTGGGCTAACCCTACTAAATCTTTTGTACCGCTTAATAAAACCGGAATAGCCTGCTCTTGTATTGGCGTTGGGTTCACAAACCCCAATGCCTCTGTTGCCTGAACCAATCGAGCATCTAATCCTAACTCACTAAATGTTGTCATTACTTGTTAAATTTTGCCGCAAAGGTAATTTATTAAAATCCTTTACAGCTATTTGTTTTAAATGTGTTACCAGCAAAGGTTTTCATGGCACCGCCGGTTGTGTCACTCACTTCAACGTTCCGAAAATTTTTCATCATTTCGAGCATAGCGAGAAATCTACTCGCAATTGGTATAACAGATTTCTCACTCCGCTTTGCTCCGTTCGAAATGACGCTAAAATCATCATTTAATAATTCTCTTTATCTTATTCGCATTCTGCATCAACTCATTTAAAAATTCCATGTTTTCTTTTTCTAAGGCACTTTTAAATTTTCTTAATTGAGAAATATGTTCATTTAAAACATC
>JAKAJX010000046.1 GCA_021824855.1 Bacteroidota bacterium
ACAAAAGCATCAATAGTAATTTTTTTATTAAACAATCTTGTTGCCATTGCCGGTGCATCCTGATGTCCATGATTGTTTAGTGTTCTTTCAAAATCATTCCATTCAGAATAATCCCAAGAGCTCTTAGCATGCCTAATAATAAATAGCTGTTTCATACAATCTATAAAATATGATTTAGGTATTGATGCATATTATTGTACTATAAAATGTAAATCAAATCTTATTGTTATAAATCCAACAATTATTTTGAACTTAATAACCTCTTACATTTTTTCCTTCCATATAATTCATAAAAGCTTTATTACAAACTCTATTACCTCCCGGTGTTGGGTAATTACCGGTAAAATACCAATCGCCGGTATTGGTGGGGCAAGATTCGTGTAAATCTTCAATAGTTTGGTATATTACCTGAACGGGGGTATTAATTTCTGGAGGTGTAATAAGTTGAGCAATTTTATCTGAAATTTCTTCAGTGCTAAATGGTTTATAAATTTGGCGTACAAGATTTTCGGTATGTAATTGGTTGGTGCGTTGTAGTTCTTTGCACTTTTCTAAAGTTTCTATTAATAAGCTGGTTAATTCTTTCTCTTTAATTAATTCTATAGCAGCTTTAAATGCAATAAAATCTCCCAACTTACTCATATCAATACCATAACAATCGGGATAACGTATTTGCGGAGCCGATGAAACAACAATAATTTTTTTAGGGTGTAATCTTGCCAGCATGCGTATAATACTTTCTTTTAAAGTTGTACCACGCACAATACTATCGTCTATTACAACTAAAGTATCTTCTCCTTTTTTAACAGTGCCGTACGTAATATCGTACACATGTTGTACCATTTCGTTTCGGCTGGTATCTTCTGTAATAAAGGTTCTTAGTTTTACATCTTTGATAGCTATTTTTTCTTGACGAATTTTTCTGTTAATAACCTCGCTTAATTTTTCTGCATCAATATTGTTTTCCCAACTTAAAATTCTATCTACTTTTCTCTTATTTAAATAATCTTCCATGCCTTTTACTAATCCAAAAAAGGCAACTTCAGCGGTATTGGGAATATAAGAGAAAATAGTATTTTTTAAATCGTGATTAATATCTTCTAATACACGTTTGCTTAAATGATAGCCTAACGCAATTCTTTCACGATAAATTTTTTCATCGCTACCGCGTGAAAAATAAATTCTTTCAAAGGAGCAAGCTCTTCTTTCTTTTGGTTCAACAATTTGTTCAATAGAATATAAGCCGTTATTATCTATAATTAGGGCATTGCCGGGCATTAGTTCAAATACCTCATTTTCGCCCACATTAAATGTTGTTCTTATGGCGGCACGCTCACTGGCGGCTACAATAAAATCTTCATTAATAAAATAATAAGCGGGCCGAATTCCATGGGCATCACGCATAACAAAACTATAGCCATTGCCAATTAATCCGCCAAAAGTGTATCCGCCATCGAATAAGGGAACAGATTTTTTTAAAACTGAAGCGATATTTGCTGCATTGGGGTTTTGTTCATCTTCTTTCGATAAAAAATGATGTATTACCTCCATCATGGCAGCCAAATCACTTTGTTTTTGAAATTCTCCGGGTTCAATATTTAATAAGTTGTATAGCTCGTCTGTATTTACTAAATTAAAGTTTCCGGCTAATGCTAAATTTTTTCCGGGTTCTATATTTCTTTTAATAAAAGGATGGCAAAATTCTACATTATTTTTTCCTTGTGTACCATAACGCAAATGACCCATCAATAATTCACCCATAAAAGGTAAATGGCCTTTCATTAGTCCCGGATGTTGTTTAATATCTGGCTGATATTTTTCAAGGTCGGCAACTTCTTGGCCTATTTTAAAAAACAAATCGGCTATTGGCTGAGGGGCATTACTCCGTAAACGATAAAGAAAAGGATAGCCGGCTTCAACATTTAGTTTAATAGTGGCTATTCCTGCACCATCTTGGCCACGATTGTGTTGTTTTTCCATGAGTAGGTATAACTTATTTAAACCATACATGGTAGAGCCATATTGTTGCAGATAATAAGATAGTGGTTTGCGTAAACGGATAAATGCTAATCCGCATTCGTGTTTTATTTGATCGCTCATGGTTGTAAAAAGAAAGTGGCGAAGTTACAACTTCGCCACTTTTTCAACTATTAATTATAAACCGGTTCTAATTCGGGTTTTAAACTTTCGGCCAGCCACAAAAATTCATGAATAAAATGATCAATTGTGTTTTTAAAAGATTCGTCTATTAAATTTCCTGTAATATCAAATTTTTTATCAACAAATGGAGTAACTAACATATACGGAGAAGCAATTCCAAACAATGCATTAATAAGTAATTGCAATTGTTGTGTTGCCCGCATGCCACCCATAGCTCCCGGCGATGTTGTTACAATAGCAAATGATTTATGTGCTTGTTTAGGAAAATGATCGAATAAATTTTTTAAAGCCGGCGTGTAACTTCCATTGAATTCGGGAGTAACCAAAATAAATGCATCGGTTGCAAATAGTTTAGTTGCTAATGTTTTTAAATGGTCAGGAGCTTTATCTACAGAAGTAATTACTTCTTGCAGCATAGAAGGAACTTCATATTCTCTTACATCAATAATATCAATTTGATGTTTAGTTTTTTCTTCTAAATAACTTTTTAAAAATAAAGCAACTCGAATGCTGATGCTATTTTTTCTTGGACTGCCTGCTATAATTGAAATATTCATGAATTATTAATTAGAAAGTTCTAAAAAATTTTTACTATTTACTTGCCTGAATAATGGGTAAATAATTTCTTTTATTTTGAGCAATTGCAAAAGCGGTTAAGGCTAATAATAAAACGCCAATACCCGGTTTATGTGCAATTAATACTTCAAATAAAAAAATATTTACTACTATAGGAGCTAATAACAAAATACCTAATGCTTTTGTTTTATTAATTAATAGTAATACGCCAAATGTTAGTTCAAAAATTTTTAAAACTGTTAAAAAGCCGGTTGTATATAACACTCCTGTAAAAGTTCCTGCATCTCCGCTCATTGGTGGCATTGGAATAAAGTGAAAGAAATAATTAGAGCCAAAGACTAAAAATATTAATGCCAATAAATAAGTTGGAATAAGATTAATCAATTTCATTAGTAGTAATTTATGCTTGTTTAGTAAATTGAATATTAAATTGTAATTTAACCTCTTCGCTCACTAAAACGCCACCAGCTTCAAGTGCTGCATTCCATGTTAAACCAAAATCGGTTCTGTTTATTTTTCCTGTAGCTTCAAAACCCGCTTTCGATTGACCCCAAGGATCGGTTGCTAATCCTAAAAATTCTACATCCAATGTTACCGGTTTGGTAATATTTTTAATTGTAAGATTTCCGGCTAAAGCATAGTTGCTGCCATGTAGTTTATTGATTTGGGTAGAGGTAAAATGGAGTGTAGGAAATTTTTCGGCTGAAAAAAAGTCATCGCTTTTTAAATGTGCATCACGATCGGCATTGTTGGTATTAATGCTATTGATATCGGCTTCAAAAGTAATAGCCGCATCGGTAAAATCGGGATTCTCGGCTTGTAAAGTTGCATCGAACTTGGTAAAATTTCCTGTAACATTTGTAATCATTAAATGTTTTACTTTAAAAGCAATTTCGCTGTGTGTTACATCAATTTTGTAAGTTGCCATAATTAAAATTTAGTTTTATTTTGAATAATTATTTACAATGTCATTGGAACTTCAATTAATAAAAGTTCTGAATTAGTGATGGAATAAATATCAAGTTTATTGGTTTCGGTAATACCTACAGCATCTCTTTTGTGTAAATCAATATTATTTACTGTAATATTTCCTTCAATTAAAAAAGCATAAACACCGTTTTGCGTATTGTGAAGTGTATATGAAATTTCGGTGTCTTTAGTAAAACTGGCCAATGAAAGCCAAGTATCCTGATTTAGTTGCAATGCATTTTCATCGTCAGGGGCAATGATGGTTTGAAATTGATTGATTCTATCGTTGGGATTAAATGTTTTTTGATCGTAACGCGGTGTAATATTTTTCTTTTTTGGAAAAATCCATATTTGTAAAATATTGGCTTCATCTGTTTTGCTGTGGTTAAATTCTGAGTGATACACACCTGTTCCTGCACTCATAATTTGAACATCGTTTTTCCTAATTACGCCATGGCCACCGGTACTGTCTTTATGTTCTAAAGCTCCCTTTAGGGGTATTGTACAAATTTCCATATTATCGTGTGGGTGTGTTCCAAAGCCCATTCCGGCTTGAATAGTGTCATCATTCAAAACTCTTAATGCACCAAAGTGAATTCTTGAAGGATCGTAATAGTTGCTAAAACTAAAACTGTAATTCGCATCGAGCCATCCAAAATTTAAATGGCCTCTTGTATTGGCTTTATATAAGGTTGAATTCATGAGTATTAATTTATGTGTATATACATGTATATGGATAAAAAAATTTATTTTTCCTTTTGTCTAACTTTTTCGAGTAACTGATTTAATGATGCAGCTTCGGATTGTGTAATAGAAATATATTCATCAAAAATTTTGTCTAATTGAATAGTAGAAGCTTCTAAAATATTTATACCTGCCTGTGTTAGTGTAATCATGGTTTGTCTTCCATCGGTTGCTCCTTGAGTTCTTTTTACCAATTTTTTTATTTCTAAACGGTCTATAATTCTTGGTACGTTTGAGTTTTTCTCAATCATCCTCGATGCAATATCTCTTACGCACATTTGTTCAGGATATTTTCCTTTTAATATTCTTAATACATTGTATTGCTCATGGGTTAAAGCAAAATCCTTTAATTGATTGCTACTTTTAGTTTTTAGCCACCAAGCTGTATATAATATATTAAGACCTGCTTTGTGCACTTCGTTTTTAAATTTACTGCTTTGTATGGCGGTTTCTAATTTCACAATGCAAATATATGTACATACATTTAATTTCTCAAAAAAATATTTTTAATAAAAAAGCCAGCTATATGCTGGCTTATAATTTATTGATTGGCTGCAGTGTATTTCCACCAATCGTCTAATATTTTGCATCCTTTGTATTCTTTGTCAATATATATGTAATAGTTTGGTAAATGATCATTAAACCATTGTTCAAGTTTTAGTTGCTTTTTTTCTTCTAATGCACGTTGTGCTATTTTATTATAATCTTCTTTTAAGTTTTCTCTATGCGGATTGGTTCTTGTTTTTAAAAAGACTAAGCGTACAATTTTTTTTTCCTCTTTCATCAACATAATATTGGGGTTGTGAAACATCTCCTGGTTTTAAATCTTTTAGTAACGGTACCATATCTTTATCTAACATATCTATTGTAATATAACTTGAGCCATCTCTATTTTGAATTTGCCCGCCGTTAAATTTGCTATTTTCATCATCGCTGTATTTATTTACAGCTTCGTTAAACGATATTTCTTTATTAATGATTTGTTTTCTAACAGAATCTAATTTTTGAATAGATAATTTTACTTCCTCTTCGGTTACGGGTGGTATTTTTAAAATATGTCTTACTACTGCATCATCGCCCGAACGGCTAACCATCATTATAATATGATAACCGAATTTAGATTTAATAACAGGAGAAATTTGCCCTTCTTTTAAGCGGAAAGCTGCAGCTAAAAATGTAGGGTCTATTACACCTTTATCGTTTCTGTTAATGGTTAAAGTGCCACCTTGGCTTTCTGTGCCTTTATCATCAGAATATAATTTTGCTAATTGTTCAAATTTTTTAGTTCCATTTTCAGCTTGGCGCTTATATTCATATAATTGTTGAATTACATAATCGTCCACATCTTTATTCGCTTTTGGTTCGGAAGTTATTTGGCTTATTTCCAATTCACTTTCATAAAATGGTAAATTATCTTTCGGTATTTTATCGAAATATGTTTTTACTTCACTGGGTGTAATTTTTATATTCTCTACTATTTTAGCTCTCATTTTATCGGCTAAATCTCTTTCAACAAATACTTGCCTAAAATCTTCTTTTATTTGATAAATAGTTCTTCCGGCAATTTCTTCTAACACTTCTTTAGATCCATATTCTCTTATAAATCCACGAATTTGATTGTCGAGTTTTGCATCAATATCATCATCATTATGCGGAAGTGAATCTTTTTCGGCTTGTAATACCAAGGCTTTTTGAATTAATTGACCTTGTAAAAAAGAACATTCAGGATCTGGTGGCAATTCTTGTCCTTGTCTTTTATAGTCAGATATGGCATTTACAATATCTGAGCGAAGAATAATTTTATCACCAACTTGGCCAATAATTTTATCTGCAATTACTTTTTTTGTTTGCGCTGTTACAGAAAGTAAAAATCCGTTAACAACTAATATTCCTATTAACAA
>JAKAJX010000208.1 GCA_021824855.1 Bacteroidota bacterium
GAAATAATTTGTTGTAATGCAATAATTAAATGCGATGCAATTAAAATAGTATCGACTGTAAGATGTGGTGCCGCTGCATGTCCGCCACTGCCTTTAATGGTAATATAAATTTCATCGGCACTGGCCATCACTCTTCCACTTCTAAAGCTTAATTTACCAACGGGTAATCCGGGATGAACATGTAATGCAATGATTCCTTGTGGAGTAGGATTTTCTAATACACCTTCTTTTATTAATAAACTGGCACCACCCGGATTTCTTTCCTCGCCCGGCTGAAAAATTAATTTAATTGTTCCTTCAAATTCATGTTTTAATTGGTATAATATTTTTGCAGCACCTAATAAAATAGTAGTGTGTACGTCATGTCCGCAGGCATGCATTACACCATTATTTTTCGATGTATAAGCAACTTTATTTTGTTCCGTAATAGGTAATGCATCCATATCGGCACGCAAAGCAACAACGCGACTTTCCGGATTTTTTCCTTTAATAATTGCAATAACACCTGTAGTTGCTTTTATTTCAAATTCAATCCCCAACTCTTTTAGTTTTGATTGAATGAATTTTGATGTTTCAAATTCTTTATAACTTAATTCAGGATTAGCGTGTAAATGATGCCGCACTTCAATAAATTCTTGTGCATATTGGTTAGCTAAACTTTTTATTGTAGTAATAGAATTGTTTTGCATAATTCATTTTTATAGTCTATTGATTGATCTCTTCTTCTGTTGGTGTATATTCAATAGCATCTTCAACAATGTAAATAGTTTGTGATAAATTGTTCTGTATTTTATCTCTTAACTTTTCTGCATCTTCTCGTTTCAAAAAGTTACCAATTCTTACTTTAAAATTGGGTGATTGAAAAATGATGTATGTTTTTTCTTCCGGAAATTTTGCTAATAAATCTGCTTTTATTTTAAATGCTTCATCTCTGTTGCTGGTGCTTACAATCTGTACTCTGAAACCTTTATATTGTCCATTAGCAAAAGACATAGTCGAACGCTTATTTAATTGAATTTGTTTTTGTACTAAAATATCTATGCGAGGGTCTTTACGAACAATAATAGTATCATTAGCAAAAGAACTTTTTGCAAAAAATAAAATGATAATCAACAATAAAATTCTCTTTTCATTCATCAGCTACAATTTTTATTCAACATCAATTAATATCCTGCTTTTGCAGAGCCAACTGTTTCAATGGGATGCCAAGTTGTTTTTATTTCTTGTGTATCGATAATAAAATAGGGCGACTGACCTTTTTCTTCATCTTCCCAATTTATCGAATTGTACAACAATACACGTTTAACATTTAATGCAGCTTTTTCTTTAATTAATTGTTGCGATTCTTTATCTTTTTCACAATAAACAACTGCATTCACATCCATATGATCTGCAAAATATTTTATTAGCTCTGAAGATTTTCCTGTCAAAACATTAATCACGCCTCCTGGAACATCCGATGAATTAATTACCTCTGAAAATGTTACGGAACATAAAGGCTTGTTCTCTGAAGCCAGCACTACACAGGTGTTTCCGCCTGCAATAGTTGGAGCAATTACAGAAACCAATCCTAATAAAGAGGTATTTTGCGGAGCAATAATTGCAACAATACCTGTTGGTTCAGGAACAGAAAAATTAAAATGAGATGAGGCAACAGGATTTACCGAACTAAAAACTTGTTGAAATTTATCGCACCATCCGGCATAATAAATTAATCTATCAATAGAAAGATTGATTTCGTTCTCAGCATCTTTGGCAGATGAACTTTGTTTAATTAATTCATCAACAAATTGTGCTCTTCTTCCTTCTAACATTTCTGCAATACGATATAAAATTTGTGAACGATTAAATGCTGATTTTGCACTCCATCCACCAAAGGCTCCACGTGCAGCAACAACTGCATCGCGAAAATCTTTTCGAGAACTTAAACAAACATTTGCCAATGATTGCCCATTCTTATTTTTTGGCGAATAATATCTTCCACTTTCTGTTCTTGGAAATTGCCCACCAATATAAATTTTGTATGTTTTTAAAACTTCAATTCTTGTCATTGTTTGAAACGTTTAAGTCTTTTAATAATCGATTAAGTCGTTACAACATTTTATACATTTAAATAAGCTGATAGTCCATGTAATCCGCCTTCCCTTCCAAAGCCACTTTCTTTATATCCACCAAAAGGAGAAGTTGGATCAAACTTATTATAAGTATTAGCCCAAATAACACCTGCTCTTAATTTTGATGTGAGATTAAATACCTTAGAACCCTTGTCAGTCCATACTCCTGCGCTTAAACCAAAAGGTGTGTTGTTTGCCTTTTCAATTACTTCATCCTCTGTTATAAATGTTTGAATAGCTAAAACAGGGCCAAAAATTTCTTCTTGGGCAATGCGACTTGATTGTGCAACATTCGTAAATAAAGTTGGTTTGCAGAAGAATCCTTTTTTAGGTAATATGCAATTGCTTTCAAAAATGTCAGCACCTTCTTTTTTACCAATGTTGATATATTTATGAATGGTTTCTAATTGTTGTTTTGAATTGATGGCTCCCACATCTGTATTCTTATCCATTGGATCACCAACAATTAAAGTAGCAATCCTGTCTTTTAATTTTTGCATCACAATTTTATAAACAGATTCTTGCACAAATAATCTTGATCCTGCACAGCAAACATGACCCTGATTAAAAAATATGCCATTAATTACTCCTTCCACTGCTTGATCAATTGCTGCATCTTCAAAAATTATATTAGCAGCTTTACCACCTAATTCCAATGTTAATTTTTTATCGGTTCCGGCAACGGCACGTTGAATTATTTTTCCAACTTCAGTTGAACCTGTAAATGCAATTTTATTAATATCAGCATGGTTAACAATTGCCGCACCGGTTGCTGCGGCACCCGTAATAATATTTACTACACCCGGAGGTAAATCACTTTCCTGAATAATTTCAGCAAGCTTCAAAGCCGTTAATGGTGTGGTTTCTGCTGGTTTTAAAACAACTGTATTTCCTGTTGCTAATGCTGGTGCAATTTTCCATGCAGCCATTAATAAAGGAAAATTCCAAGGAATAATTTGTCCGGCAACACCTAACGGTTTAGGGTTTATGTTCGGAAAAGCATATTGCAATTTATCTGCCCAACCTGCATAATAAAAGAAATGATTGGCAGCTAATGGAATATCAATATCTCTGCTTTCGCGAATTGGTTTACCACCGTCCAAAGTTTCAATAACAGAAAATTCTCTTGCACGTTCCTGAATCATTCTGGCAATTCTATAAATATATTTCCCTCTTTCTTTTGCAGGCATTTTGCTCCATATTTTATCGTGAGCAACTCTTGCAGCTTGCACGGCTTTGTCAACATCTGCAACATTCGCATCGGCTACGCTCGATAATTTTTCTTCTGTTGCAGGATTTATTGTATCAAAATATTTTTTACTCAACGGTTTTTCAAATTTTCCGTTAATGAACAAATCATATTGGGCATCAATTTTTGCAATGCTCTTACTTTCCGGAGCAGGAGCATATTGCAGCGTATCGAATGTAAGTTTTACAGTATTATTTTTTCTTGCTTTCGCCATTATATATCGTTTAAAGGTTCAAATGGTTTCTATCGTTTAAACATCTTAAACGATGAAACTTTTTTTAATCAACAGAAAAATAATTAGCACTTTGATAAACTCCTGTTCTTTCTTTTTCTAATTGCATCAAAACATCATTAGCCAAACTGCTTGCTCCAAATCTAAACCAATGATTGTTCATCCATGCATCACCCAATGTTTCTTTCAACATTACTAAATAATGCAAAGCTGCTTTTGATTTTGATATTCCACCGGCAGGTTTCATTGCAATCATTTTTCCGGTTTTATAATAAAAATCTCTGATTGCTTCTAACATAACTAATGTAACGGGCATTGTTGCAGCAGGGGATATTTTTCCTGTTGATGTTTTTATAAAATCAGCGCCGGCATACATTGCAATATCACTGGCTCTGCGTACTTTATCATAAGTAACCAATTCGCCTGTTTCTAAAATTACTTTTAATCTTGCTGTGCCACAAGCTTCTTTAACAGCAGCAATTTCGTCAAACACAAAATTGTATTCGCCTTGTAAAAATTTTCCTCTACTAATCACCATGTCAACTTCATCGGCTCCATTATTTACTGCAAATTTCACATCACGAATTTTCACATCACGCGATGCTTGTCCGCTTGGAAATGCAGTAGCCACCGATGCTACATTTATAGCTGAACCTTCCAATGATTTTTTAGCTACACTCACCATTGATGGGTACACACAAACAGCCGCCACCGTTGGTAAACCCGGATAGGAATCGTGTAAGTGTTGTGCTTTATAACAAAGTTGTTTTACTTTTCCATCAGTATCTTTTCCTTCTAAAGTTGTTAAATCAATCATGTTTAAAGTAAGCTTTAAGCCATTCAATTTGGTTTCGGCTTTAATGCTTCTTTTCGTAAACCTCGAAGCTCTTTCTTCTACACCTACATGATCAATATGCGGACTGTTGCTAAAATCGGGAATAGCAGCTATTTTTTTTTCTGCAATCATATTTATTCTTGTGTATATCAAATGTAATTAAAAAGAAAAAGGTTATCAATTCTATTGATAACCTTTTTCTTTGAATATGTTTCTAAAGATCTTTGCCGTGGCAAGCTTTGTACTTTTTACCGCTGCCACAAGGGCAAGGATCATTCCTTCCAATTTTTGGTCCAACTTTTACAGGTTCTTGTTTTATTGGTGCTGATGGATCAATATAATCATTATCATGCCCCGCTGCATCTAATTCTTCTTTTTGCGTACGCATTTTGCTTAAATCGGTTTTTTGTTGATGGCCCTCACGTACTTGATTGGTATTTTCTATAGGAATAGATGCATGTGCTAAAAACTGAACAATGTTTTTATTTATTTCATTATCCATATTTTTAAAGAGGTTAAATGCTTCTACCTTATAAATTACCAATGGGTCTTTTTGTTCGTAGGTTGCTGTTTGAACGCTTTGTTTTAAATCGTCCATTGCACGTAAATGTTCTTTCCATGCATCATCAATTAAGCCTAAAGTAACACTGCGTTCTAATGCACCGGCCAATTCTTTACCATCTGTTTCTAACACCTTTTGCATATTGGCCAACACTTGCATGCCTTTTCTTCCATCTGTAAATGGAACAATTACGTTTTCTATATGATTGCCTTGTTGTAAGCGTATATTTTTAAATGCAGGTAAAGCATGTTTTGCAACTTCAACTTTTTTGCGTTGATAGTTGGTTATTGCTTCGTTATATAATTTTTCGGCAAGTGCTTGTTCCGGTAGTTTATTCAGTTCTTCCGCAGTAATTGTGGTATCTACCCCAAAGTTTACAATTACAGCAAGTTTAAATTCTTCGAAATCATTTTGTTCTTTAAATGAATTAATTAGTCCATCGGCAACGGCATAAAATGCATTATCTAAATCTAAGGCTAATCTTTCTCCGAATAAAGCGTGATTACGTTTAGCATAAATAACGGTACGTTGTTTATTCATCACATCATCATACTCTAATAAGCGTTTACGAATGCCAAAATTATTTTCTTCTACTTTACGTTGAGCACGTTCAATAGATTTTGTAATCATGCTATGCTGAATTACTTCACCTTCTTTATAGCCTGCAAAATCCATTACTTTGGCAATACGTTCGCTGCCAAACATTCGCATTAAATCATCTTCCAAAGAAACAAAAAACATAGAAGAGCCCGGGTCTCCTTGTCGTCCGGCACGACCACGTAACTGTCTATCTACACGCCGAGATTCATGTCGTTCTGTACCTAAAATAGCCAAACCACCTGCTTCTTTAACACCTGTTCCTAATTTAATATCGGTACCGCGTCCGGCCATATTGGTAGCAATAGTAATAGCGCCCGATAAACCCGCTTCTGCTACAACTTGTGCTTCTCGAGCATGTTGTTTGGCGTTTAATACATTATGCGGAATTTGCTTTTGGCGTAACATTCTGCTTAATAATTCACTTACTTCAACAGAGGTTGTACCAACTAATACAGGTCTTCCTTCGGCACGCAATTTTTCAATTTCATCTATAATGGCTTTATATTTTTCTCTCTTTGTTTTAAATACCAAATCTTCATCATCTTTTCTAATACAGGAAATATTTGTTGGAATAGAAACCACATCTAATTTATAAATATCCCATAGTTCTGCAGCTTCGGTTTCGGCAGTACCGGTCATGCCACAAAGTTTATGGTACATACGAAAATAATTTTGCAAAGTAACTGTGGCGTAGGTTTGTGTAGTTGCTTCTATTTTTACATTTTCTTTTGCTTCAATGGCTTGGTGTAAA
>JAKAJX010000256.1 GCA_021824855.1 Bacteroidota bacterium
ACATATTAGAGCAATAAACGGTCACAATTGTAAATTTTTATTGAATGGCTTTCCGGTTAAAATAAAGTATCTAAAATTCTCTTCAGCCCTAATTGCTCTATCTTGAGCTTTTAATGCAAAACTTCGCATATACCAGAAAAAACAAAGAAAAATAATGGCCGCTAAACATAGTAAAGATGCAGAATATAAATTATCATGCGAAGTAGTTAATATATTTTGAATAGTACCACCTAAAAAAGCAATAACAGCTATGGCTGTAAATCCATGAAAGCCTGTAACTAATCTTGCATGGTTTTTAAAATTTTGTTCTTTCATAAATTTTTTGATGAAGATAATAGGTTCTTTACTATTAAGTTGCATTTAGTATAAATTCATCTATTTTCAATTCTTTTCTATCCATTACTTTGCATATAATTTGTTTACTATGAAAAATATTTTTGCATCAATCATTACTATTGGCGATGAATTATTAATTGGACAAGTAATTGATACCAACAGTGCATGGCTTGCACAGGAATTAAATAAAATGGGCATAAAAATAAAACATAGAATAGCCGTTGGAGATATATGGGAAGATATATGGAACGCATTAGATGAAGAAAGTAAAAATGCAGATATTATTTTAATAACGGGTGGTTTAGGTCCAACATCGGATGATATTACGAAGCCTTTATTGTGCCAATATTTTAACGGAAAAATGATTGTTCACCAGCCAACTTTAGCATTTATAACAGATTTATTTGAAAAGGTATTGAATAGGCCAATGATTGAAAGAAATAAAAAACAAGCCGAAGTGCCCGATACTTGTACCGTTCTTCCTAATGAAAAAGGAACTGCCCCCGGAATGCTTTTTGAAAAAAATGGAAAACTATTTATTTCAATGCCCGGAGTACCACACGAAATGAAATGGATTTTTTCACATCAAGCAAGTTCCATCATCACACAAAAATATAATTCCGGATATATTGAACACAGAACACTATTAACTGCTGGCATTGGAGAATCTTTTTTAGCCGAAAAATTAATTCCTTTCGAACAACAAATCCCCTCTCATATTAAGTTAGCTTACCTTCCCAATTTTGGTATGGTACGATTAAGATTATCTGCCTTTAGCATTCATAAAGAAAAAATTGCCGAAGAAATTATTTATCAATTTAATTTACTAAAACAATACGTGAACGATTTTTTAGTAATTGATGATGATTTACCATTAGAAGCCGTAGTAGGAAAATTATTGCTAAAGCAACAAAAAACTATTGCTACCGCCGAAAGTTGTACAGGAGGATATATAGCTCATTTAATTACTTCTATTCCGGGCTCTTCAAATTATTTTAAAGGTTCAATTGTTAGTTACGATAATTCTATTAAAAATAACTTATTGAATGTAAGTAATGAAACATTAAATAATAACGGTGCTGTTAGCAAAGAAACCGTAACACAAATGGCAAATAATATTGCAAAGATTATGCAAACAGATTACGCTATAGCCGTTAGTGGTATTATGGGTCCTGCTGGGGGTACTGAAGAAAAACCGGTTGGCACAGTATGGATTGCAGTTACTAATAATGTAACTACAATTACTAAGCAGTTTAACTTTAGATTTGATAGAATTAGAAACATGCAACTCACTGCTATAAACGCCCTAAATTTAGTTCGTCAGTTAATTGTGGATAACAGTTGAATAACTTTCAATTTCTAAAAACTATTTTTGATGGTGATTTAATTTGAAGGCATTGTATTATTTTTTTATACTGATTGATTTTGAATAAGTTTTGTCAAGTTGTTTTGCATAAAAAAATACATAAAATCCCAAATTAATTCATAGATTGGATAAGTTAGTAAGATTTTATCTCATTAAAATCAGTACCAGTAGTATGGCAATAGCTGAATTAATAATGCCCAAAATGGGCGAAAGCATTATGGAAGCAACCATTTTGCGTTGGCATAAAAAGGTAGGCGATTATGTAAAACAAGAAGAAACTGTTTTAGATATTGCTACCGATAAAGTAGATAGTGAAGTTCCTTCTACTGCCACTGGTATTATTAAAGAAATTTTATTTAATGTAAATGATGTAGTTGCAGTGGGTGCTGTAATTGCAAGAATTGAAGTTGCTGCTTTAATTAATACGCCAACTCCAACTGTATTGCCCAATACCACTTATTCATCTGAAAATATTGCACCACCTATTCAAGAAGAAAAAAATTATATACCGGCACCTACACATCAAGAATCCGTACCATATATTCCTCAGCCTTCAAGCAATAAATCAACTACATCCACCAATAATCGTTTTTTCTCTCCGTTAGTTTTAAATATTGCTAACAGCGAAGGTTTAAGTTTAAGTGAGTTAGAAAGAATTAGTGGAACAGGAGCCGATGGACGCGTTTCGAAAAAAGATATTCTGCAATATATTGCCGATAAAAAAACGGGAAAAATACCGAGCTACACAGCACCGCCTGTACAAGCACAGCCTTTTTATAATCCGCCACCAACTACAGTAAAGTACAGTCAGCAACCAACCGTTCAGCCTTTGCCAACTGCACCAACTTCAGCACCTATTGCTAAAGCTGTTGAAGCAGTTACAGAATCTGTTAACATTCAGCCACAACCCATATATATTCCTCCACAATCGGTGGTTTCTCAACAACCTATCCTTACTAAGGAACAACCGCCTGTTCAAGAAATTTCAATACCTCAACCAACAACTGTTCATATCGAGCAACCTATTGTACAAACAGTTGTTGAAAGGACTATTATACCCGAAGTTGAAACGAAATTTGAATCTGTAACTATACCAACAGAACCTGCCAAACCAAGTGTTGAAATAATTGAAATGGATAGAATGCGCAAATTAATTGCACAACACATGGTTAACAGCAAGCATACCAGTGCACATGTTACAAGTTTTGCCGAAGCCGATGTTACCAATATGGTTATTTGGCGTGACAGAATTAAAACCGATTTTGAACAAAAAGCCGGTACAAAAATTACTTTCACACCAATGTTTATCGAGAGTTTGGTGAAAGTACTAAAGCGTTATCCAATTATAAATAGTTCCGTTGAAGGCGATAAAATAATTATAAAACACAACCTAAATATTGGTATGGCCACTGCCCTACCAAATAAAAATTTAATTGTTCCGGTTATTAAACATGCCGAGCAATTAGGACTAATTGGTTTGGCAAAATCGGTAAACAATTTAGCCGAAGCTGCAAGAATTAATAAACTTAAACCCGAGGATACCCAAGGCGGTACTTTTACATTTACCAATGTTGGCACTTTTGGAAGTTTAATGGGCACACCCATTATTAATCAGCCACAAGTAGCAATATTAGCTGTAGGTGCTATAAAAAAACGACCTGTAGTTATTGAAACAGATAAAGGCGATTTTATTGGAATAAGGCACATGATGTATCTATCGTTAAGCTACGATCACCGAATTATTGACGGAAGTGTAGGTGCCAGCTTTTTAACCGAAGTTGCCAAAGAGTTTGAAAAATGGGATATTAACAGAGAACTTAAATTGGTGGTAAAGCAACAATACGTTGATTAATTACTGCACTATACTCTTTTATATTTAATAATTCTAAAAGTTTGCATTACAACTGCTACAATTATTAAAACAAACCCATAGTAAAACCATTCGCCTAAAAACTTATTTTCTTTATACACAATAAAGGCTAAAACAATTCCATATACAGGTTCTAAATTTAAAGTAAGATTTTGTGTAAAAGCTGACACTTTTCTTAATGCTTGCAGAGATAAATTCATTGCCAGTATGGTACAAAACCAGCTTAACAAAATTAGCCAACCCATATCTTGAAAAGATGGAATAATATTCTTTGTAGGAAATAAATAAAGATACAAAGGCATTACAAGCGTTAAAACTAACCATCCGCCTGTTAATTCATACAACATAATAATGGTAGGATTGAAGTTGGCTTTCACTATTTTCTTATTTAAAATAGTAAATAACACACTCAGAAACGATGCAATTAATCCAACCACTATTCCTGTTCGATAACGTGAATCGAAATGAAAGATTAAGTAAATACCAATAATAGCAATCAATCCTAATAAAATCTCAATAGCATTAACGGCAGATTTCATGGCAACAGGCTCTAATATAGCTGTAAATAATCCGGCAGAAGACAAGCAAACTAAAGCAATAGAAATGTTAGCATATTTTATACTTCCATAAAAACATACCCAATGAAAAGCAATAATAGCACCTACCCCAAAAAACTTAATTAAGGTTTTAAAGGAAACTTTATGCAACATATTTTGATGCCATAAAAGAAAGAATAAAGAAATAATAGTAATTAATAATCTGTACCAAACCAATAATCCTTCATTTAAGGAAATTAATCTTCCTAATACTCCAGTAAAGCCCCACAAAAAAACAGCAACATGCAATTTTATTAATGAAGATTTCATGAAAAAATAGATTTAGCAATCAACGCTGAAGAAAGATTAATGAATAGATTATTCCGAAACATTATTTTTTTTGTGAGGAAGGTATAGCTGCATTTGTTTTATTTGCCACCCGCTTTACATACGAACCAAATAAACTTTCCCATTGAATTTTTAAAACGCCTAACATGCCTTCTTTCAAAATTTTTCCGCTCATTTTGCTTTCGCCCAACAATCTATCTTGAAAAATAATGGGCACTTCGGTAATACTAAAACCCAATTTCCATGCAGTAAATTTCATGGCAATTTGAAATGCATAACCAACAAAATTAATTTCATCTAAATTAATTGATGCCAATACTTTTTGAGAATAACAAATAAAACCAGCAGTAGGATCATTTACAGGAAGCCATGTAATTAATTTGGTATATAAAGAACCTCCGCGAGAATAAATATGACGATCTAATGGCCAATTTAACACTTTCCCACCGGCAACATATCTGCTACCAATTGCAAGATCTGCTCCACCTTTATAGCAAGCCAAAAATAGTCTTTCTAAATCATTGGGATTATGTGAAAAATCAGCATCCATTTCAAAAATATAATCGTATCCATGTTGCAATGCCCATTTAAATCCATGTATATAAGCAGTTCCTAAACCTAATTTTTCTTTTCTTTCTTCAATAAATAATTGCTCAGGAAATACTTGCTGCAAACGTTTTACAATTTCCGGCGTTCCATCGGGTGAATTATCGTCAACTACTAGTACATGATAATTAAGATTCAAAGAAAAAATTGTTGTTAGAATATTTTCTATATTTTCTTTTTCTTTATAAGTAGGTATAATAATTAGTTTCTTCAAGTAATAGTTTATTCGCCCGAAAATACAATAATAGATACAATAGCAAAAATGTAGAAGCAAATTTTAGAATTTCTTATACACATTATGCTTTTTTAAGCAATGTTTTATTTAATATTTCTGTAAGTTTTTGTTTGGTATTAATCGGGAAATCTCCTTTCATCATCCAATCGTAATATTGAGGTTCTTCTTTTAAAACCTGTGTTACGGGCTTGCCTTTGTGTTTGCCGAAATTAAAAATTTCTATTCCCTTTTCTTTAATAAATCTTCTGGCAAAATCAACAATATCATCTTCACCCGTAAATTTCACAATGCTTTCAACCGTATTACCAATTTGGGTATATCGTTCAAGTTGGGCCTCTAATACTTCCCAAGTTGCAGTTGCATCTTGTTCGGCACTATGGGCACCTTCTAATGTTCTATTGCAATAAAATTTATAAGCAGCACTTAGCGTACGTTGCTCCATCATGTGAAATATTTTTTGTACATCCAATGCTTTTTTATCATCAATACTAAATTCTAATCCGGAACGTAAAAACTCTTCTATTAACATAGGAATATCGAATCTATTACTATTATAACCGGCCAAATCGCAATTATCAATAAACTGTTTTATTTCGTTAGCCACTTGCTTAAAAGTAGGTGCATCTTTTACCATTTCATTGGTAATTCCATGAACATCGCTGGCGTTTTTAGGAATAGGAATTAGTGGATTAATTAATTTTCTTTTTACTTGCTTTGTTCCATCCACTAAAATTTTTACAATGGCAATTTCTACAATTCTATCCATTGTAATATTTATTCCGGTTGTTTCTAAATCTATAAAGGCCAGTGGGCGTGTGAGTTGAAGTTTCATTTTTTACCAGTTATTGAGTAATTTTTTTAGCGAAAGCAAATATATCTAATCCATCATAATTACCACTACTCATTAACAGTAAATCTGTATTTGCATAGTTTTGATGCTGTAACCATTGCCACAATTCTTCTTTTGTAGTAAATACCAATAATCCTTCTTTTGC
>JAKAJX010000081.1 GCA_021824855.1 Bacteroidota bacterium
GAAAGAAGTGTAAGAAGATAACCATATTGGATTGATACCTGCGCCTTGACCACCCATTGTTAGTGTTACAGTTTGACCTTGATCGGAATCAAATTGACCACCTGCAGGATAAACAACCCAAGCAGTTCTGTAATTACCATCCGGTGGTGCACCGCTATTATCACCATGGTCTCTTCCCAAATAACCTCTTCCAACTACACAGTAAGTTGATTGATCGGGTACACTTGGATACCAAGCAGGAAAATTAGAATTTCCATATAACGAATTACCATAACAAGGGCAAGTTTGCTGATTAGCCCAGCTATAATTTAAGAATTGACGATAGAAATAATACCTTGCTCTTGGATCGGCATTACTGGTTGGAGAGTTAGCAATTCTAACGCTTCCACCATATTTTTGAGCCATTACATCCCACATAAAATAATTACTCAAATACTCGCCCACTCCGCCGGTTTGTACATAATCAATGCCATAATGTGGATGACGGCTATCCGGAGCAGTTAAGTTAGTGCCATATTTAAATACAAAGTCTTGCGAGGCACTATTAATAAGGTTGTTTTCGGTTAATAATGCCTGAATTTTAGGTAATACAGTATTATCAACTAAACGAACCTGCATATAATATTTCAACTTCATGGTTTTTGCAAAAGCAATCCAATTAGCTGTTTTTCCACCATAGAATAAATCGTTGGTTGGATTGGCAGTTGAAGTTTTTTGAAAATCGGCAATAGCACTGTCTAATAAACCCTGAACAGCAGCGTAAATAGAGGCACCACCATCAACTTTAGGATTCGTATTGGCAGATCCTAATACAGCTTGAGAATATGGAACATCGCCAAAATTATCTACTAAAGTTGCTAATGTATAGGCTTCTAAAGTACGAGCAATACCGGAGTGTACATATTTTTTTTGCTGCTGAGCCAACGGAATTAAAGCACTGGCATTTACCAACATGCTAGAATAGGCTGTTGTCCATGCATTATCAAATGTAGCCGGCTGATAGGTATTTCTGTATAAAGGTCCATACCAGTTTTGCTGACGGCTTAGCTGTCCTGCATAATCGCCTATATTACTCCAAAAATTATTAAAATTAATTTGTACTTGGTTTAAATACAAATCGGCATCTGCATTTGATAAGCCTGGATAATTGGGGTTATTCAATAAGCTATCAAACTGTTTTGAACAGGAAGACATGCCTGTTATAAGTAATACCCCCAGTAAAATTTTTTTATACTTCATAAAGTTTTGATTTATTAAGTTGATTTAAATTAAATTTAGAAGGTAACCCTTATACTAGCTCCATATCTGCGTGCAGAAGGACCTGACAAGAATTCCATACCTCTACCATTCCCAACTCCTAAACCATTTGATTCCGGATCGAAATGAATGTATTTAGGAAAATTAGGTGCAAAATACCATAAATTACTACCAGAAATACTTAGTGAAACAGATCCAAATGGAGTTTTAGAAACCATATTGGCAGGTAGTGAATATGATAATGAGGCTTCTCTTAATTTAATAAATGTTGCATCGTAAATGGCAGTTTCATCAGCAGCTCCATTGGTAATACTATTACCATAATAAGCTTGTGTAGCTGAAATTTGTATATTATTAGGCTGGCCATTTGCTAATACACCAGGTAAGATATAAGGAGCGGCTCTGTCGAACTGAGTATCCTGAGTAACACCACGACCTAACAAAGCACCGGTTGTTCCAGAATACATATCGCCTCCTACACTATAATCCCATTGCATTCTAAATGTAAAAGCTTTATAACTTAATTCACTGATACCGGTTAATTTATATTTTGGATTAGGATCTCCAATAATTCCAATATCGTTAGCAGTAATATAATTACCATCAACACCTACCATTCTTTGTCCGGTTTTAGCATCGCGTTGAATATAAGTACCCATAATAACGCCTAAAGCCTGACCATTGATAGCAAATGTACCTTGATTAGAATATCCTGAAGTATTTACTCTGGTTAAATAACTGGGTAAATCAGATACTAAACTTACATTTAAGCTATACAAGGCATCTACATGCCATTTCCAATCTTTATTTTTAATTACATCATAACCTAAAGCCAATTCAATACCCTTATTGCTTACTTTACCGGCATTAATTTGTTGGAAAGTATAACCGGTTGAAGGATCTAAGAATCTGTTTAAGATTTGATTGTCGGCAACTCTATTATAGAACGAAAGGTCGGCAGTCATTCTATTATTAAAGAATCTACCTTCCACCCCAACTTCTGTTTCTTTTAACAATTCTGGTTTTAAATTAGGATTGGGTAATTGATTCTGCAAAGCATTCGTATTAATAGCTGTTGCATTAGAAGTTAAGAATTGACGAGTACCGATATTTAAAGAAGGTCTGGTGCTATATGGATCCGGGAAATTAGCACTGGTTGAATAACCTACTCTAAATTTCAAGTAGTTAATGTTTTTCTTATCCTGCAACCAAGAAATAACACTGGTTGGGATAAATGAAACACCTACATTAGGATAGAATAAACTTCTATTATTTGGTTCAACGGTTGATGCCCAGTCGTTACGACCACCAAAATTTAAGAAAGCATAATCTTTATATCCCAATTGGCCTTGAGCAAAAGCACCTGCCAATAGTTTTTCCTGAGTATAATTTAATTGACTTCCATTCTCACTTTTTATATCATGAGTAATAAAGTTTCCATGATTCATTAAACCATATACCAATTGTTGTGTGCTTGTCATACCGGTTTGGGTATAGCTGTATTTACGAGCATTTACACCCGCATCTACATTTAAAGTGAAATCGGTATTCAAGTTTCTGTTAAAGTTCAACAATAAGGTATGATCCATAATGGTATTGATACCGGTAGAAGTACGTAATAAACCAGTAGGAGTAAATACACCACCTTTGTTTTGAGCATAAGTTTGAGACTCGGTATAGCTATCAAATCCTACATGATAAGAAAGATTTAAACCTTTCATTAAATCGTACGCTACTTTCATTTGACCATATACACGAGATGTTTTATCTTTTGTAAATGCATTATATAAGGTCCAACGAGGATTTTGAATATCATTTCCACCTCTATAATATACAGAAGAATGATCAAAAGGATTTTCATAAGGAAGCCCCATTAAATCTACTGCAGTTGGTGTGTACATTACATTACCAAATATAGATGCATTAGTTGGGTTGTTACCATAACTATTACTTGTTGGAGGAGAGTTTACATCATCTACAACATAGTTAAACGTACCGCTAACAGTTAAGTTATTAGTAAGTTTAGCAGAACCACCTACTCCAAATGTATTTTTATACATAGAGTTCATTGGTATATATCCATTATCGCCGGTGTAACTGTAATTCATGTTATAATTAAACTTACCGGAAGTACCATTAATATTAATGGACGTATTGCTGCTATTACCTGTTTGGAAGAAATTATGAACACTGTTGTAAAATTTGTAGTAATAAGGAGCACCTGCAAATTGAGGAAATACATTGGCCAAAGCAGCTCTATCGTAAGGATGTTTTACTACCTGAGGAGGATTGGTAAATTTAGCACCCCAATTACTAAAGAAGGCAATACCTAAACTTAAATCAAAACCACCTCCATATTGTGTATTATAATCGGGAAGAATGGCTTTAGTTTGAAAATAAGATTGAGATACTGTAATTTCTTGCTTTTTGCGAGCAGTAGAAGTTGAACCATTTTTAGTTGTAACTAAAATTACCCCATTTCTACCGGCAGAACCATAAAGGGTAGTTGCACTTAATCCTTTTAAGATATTAATGCTTTCAATGTTGTTAGGATCTAAATCCAAAAAACGGCTGGAGGTTTGCGTACCGAAGGTAAAATCGGTAGAGGAATTGTTGGTACCACCATCGAAAGGAACACCATCTACAACCCATAATGGTTGAGAGTTTCCTGTAATAGTACTAATACCACGAATATTAATATTGGTACCGCTACCGCTTAAACCACTAGTATTTACAATACTAACGCCGGGAGCTTTACCATTTAATACTCTGGCAATATCGCCTTCAGGTCTCATTTCCAATTCATCCTTTTTTACAGTAGAAACCGCATAACCTAAGGCTTTTTTGTCGCGTTTAATACCCATTGCGGTTACAACCACTTCGCTCATATCTGCACTTACATATCTAAGTGAGGTATTTAGACTAGAGCCCGAAACCTTTACTTCTTTTCTTTCTAAACCGGTTCCGGAAAAAATTAGAGTAGCACCTTCTCTAATTTTTAATGAATAAGTTCCATCGGTGTTTGTGCTTGTACCATTTTTGGTACCTTTTTCTTGTACCGCGGCACCTGCAACTGCGGCGCCTTTTTCATCGGTAACTTTTCCTGTTACTGTAGTTGTTTGTGCAAATGTGGTTAAGCTAAATATAACCATAGCACAAATGCCCAAGAGTAATTTTTTTCTCATGTTACATCATTTTGGTAATAAAATGCCTTTAATAAAGACCATTGACCGCACAAATTAAGTAAAAGCTGCTCATCCCGATAAAAAATCTTTTACTTTTTTTAACAAATATTAGTAAAGCATAGTTTTAAAATTGAGATTAAATTTTAATTTGAATTATATCTAAATTTATAAATAATTAATTAACAATAATTTAATTTGAATTTATGATGAAATTATTTTGTATTAAAACAATTTTCGGCAAGGGCGAAACAGTAACTATTCATGCTTAGGAAGGGTTCTAACCTATTGCTCATCAACATACTATAATATTTTTGAATGTCATATACTCAATTCCATAAATAATAGTTTTTATTCATTTACGAAAAAAATCGTAAAAAAATTATCAACAATTTTTAAAAATAATTTTGTCATCTGCCTCATTATTGTAATTTAGTGTCAGAATTTAATGGGTTAGTAAGTAAAAGGGCCAACAGCAATGTTAGCCCTTTTGCATTTTAATAATATTAAATAATTACTTACTAATGCTTTTATCTGCAACCAATTAGCTACAATTATATCCATTATTATTTTAGTACAATTTCGTTTTTAGTTTTACAATTATCTTTATACAATGAGCAAAATAAAAACTGCATTTTTTTGTAGCAATTGTGGTTACGAAAGTACCAAATGGTTAGGCAAATGCCCTTCATGCAACACCTGGAATAGTTTTATAGAAGAAGTAATTGATAAAGGAAATAATAAAGAACAAAATTGGAATGAATATCATACCGAAAAAAAATTATCGAAAGTAATTGCACTAAATGAAGTTACCTCTTCGGAACAAAAAAGAATTATTACTAAAGATGCCGAATTAAATAGAGTATTAGGCGGAGGTATTGTTACAGGCAGTATTGTTTTAATTGCAGGAGAACCCGGTATTGGTAAAAGTACTTTGTTTTTACAAGATGCTTTGCTGATGAAAGAATTAACTATTTTATATATCAGTGGTGAAGAGAGCGAACAACAAATTAAAATGCGTGCCGATAGATTAAAATTAAATAACAACAATTTTTACCTACTTACAGAAACCGGATTACAAACAATTTTTAGCGAAATAAAAAAATTAAAACCGCATTTAGTAATTGTAGATTCCATTCAAACTTTACAATCTTCTTTAATCGATTCCAGTGCAGGAAGTATTTCGCAAATTAGAGAATGTGCCGCAGAATTTCAACGATATGCAAAAGAAACAAATACACCCGTTTTCTTAATTGGCCATATAACAAAAGACGGAACAATTGCCGGGCCAAAAATTTTGGAGCACATGGTTGATACTGTATTGCAATTTGAAGGCGACAGGCATTATGCTTATAGAATTTTACGTACATTAAAAAATCGTTTTGGCAGTACTGCAGAATTAGGCATATATGAAATGACAGGAGATGGAATGCGTATTGTAACCAACCCATCAGAAATATTAATTACACAAAGAGAAGAACCATTAAGCGGAAGTGCCATTGCTGCTACATTAGAAGGCATGCGACCTTTATTAATTGAAGTACAGGCATTGGTTACTCAAAGTGTTTATGGCACACCACAAAGAACTGTTAGCGGTTTTGATTTAAGAAGATTACAATTATTACTGGCCGTTTTAGAAAAACGTGGCGGATTTTTATTCGGAACAAAAGATGTATTTATAAATATTGCCGGCGGATTAAAAGTAGAAGATCCTTCTATTGATTTGGCTGTAATTGTTGCACTGCTTTCATCGTACGAAGATACTCCTGTTCCGCATAATATTTGCTTTGCCGGTGAAGTAGGATTGAATGGCGAAATACG
>JAKAJX010000205.1 GCA_021824855.1 Bacteroidota bacterium
TTTGATAGCTATACATTCAACTTATAATGCGACTAAACTACCATTATGCAGCACAGATTAATTACGCAAAATGATTTTGAAGCATTATTTAATTTATATATGGATGAATCGGCTAATGCTTATTTAACCTACGATCCAATGTCCACCGCAGAATTTAATGTGCTATTTAATGAATTATTGGCAACAGCAACTGTTTATGTGGTTGAATGGAATAATGAAGTGGTTGCTACCTATCGATTAGTTAATAATAGATATCGCCAATCGCATATTGTTTATATTGGAAGTTTTGCTGTAAAAAATAATATGAAAGGGAAAGGAATTGGAACAAATATTTTACGCTTTATTCAGCAAAAAGCTATCGCAAATGGAAAAAAGCGTATTGAATTAACCGTTGCTATCAATAACAATGTAGCCATTCAACTGTATCAAAAAAATGGATTTGAAATTGAAGGAACACTTAAAAAAAATTACTCATTAAGCAGCACCGGTGAATATTATGATGAATATTTAATGAGCTTAATTTTATAAAAGTATTTTATTCAATAATTTGTTCAACGCGTACTAATTTTCCTTCTGTATTAACTCCTTCAAGAATAACTCTCATTCGTTTAACAATATCGCTATTATAAAATTGAATTCGAGCCGTTTTATTGGTTCGGTTAGTGAGAATATACGGATTCCAATAAATTGTTGTTCGAGTATCGGGTGTAAAATCTTTTACAGGAAGTGAATAGTCGGGTGAATAAAATTGTTTATAGGTACTATATCCTTCTAAAAATTTAAAACTTAATCCTGTTTCTTTTGAAGAAGTATTTTTTGAACTTCCTCCTTTTTTTGTATAAATAGCAACAGCACCTCCGGAACCTCCGCTAAGTGAGCCAAAAAAAGGTGGACGAAATACTTTTACATAAGCAATATCGGCCATTGCTAAAGAATTCACCAAATCTGCATCGGCCGGCATTTCATCTACAAATAAATCAGTAGCATCATTTCGCCAAGTTAATGCCCAATTATTACCGCCTCTATCGGTAATTTGTAAACCGGGTACCATCCCTTGTAAATAATGCAATACATCTAAAGAACTAACAGCTCTAATATCATTTTCTACATCAAATCTATATCCATCATTATCTCCTGCAAATAAGCCCGATGTATATTTTTCGTCTAACAGCTCTATGGGCGATTTCGTTTTTGCTCTTACAATTACTTCGCTTAAAGTAGTTGTTTGCATTAGTTGTTGCAATTTCTTTTGTTCGGCCAATGATTTCTGCATGTTTGCTAAAAATGCACTATCGTATAAATTCCATAATTCTGATGATGGGGTTTGTGCAATTAATTGGTATTGGGCAGAAATTAATCCGTTTTGGAAGGAAGGTTCTGCATTAATAAACTGCTGTGTACCGATTAATTTATAATATACTTTCGCTGTATCGAAAAATAGAAAATTGTTTCTGAAAAAACTTCCATCTTCATTCAGTGGAAGTATAAAAGATTTTTTACTATTATCTTTAAAATGAACAATAGACAATAATTGCTCATTGTGTGTAAATTTGGTATTCATTCCACCAAAAAATTTTCCTACAAACTGGAGTTGATGGGTTTCTGCAGGATATTTTATTTCCGGAAATTTAGCTGCTAAAATATTTTCCCAATTAATTCTTCTCCATCCATGCGTAAGCATTACTAAATCTAAATGATGTGCAACACTGTCGGTAGTATTTGAAAAATAATAATCAGGATGATAAATGTATCCTTTAATATCATTGCTTATTAGTTGCGAGTAGATGGTATTTTTATCGGTAAGCAAATCAGCATCGGTGATAGCAATGGAAAGATTAGCAGCCACAGTATCGGGTACATTTATTTCGAGTAAATTTTTACTGCGTTTGCCCGTTCCTTTTGTAACCGTGTTAACCTCGGCATAAAATTCGTGCAAATCGTTATTAATAAAAACAATTCGTTCTGCAATAGGTATCCATGAGGCAGAAAAAATGGTAAGCTGCATAATGCCTGTAGGAAAATCTACAGTTGGTATTTCTGCAACTGCTAATTCTTTAACAGAAAAATTAATTCGTGCTTTATATACCATTTGCTGATTAATAGTAGCAATAACATATAAAGTTTTAAACATACTATCGGCTTGGGCTGTTCTTTTTAAAGAAAAAATTGTTTTGCCGGCAATTGGCTGTACTTCTAACACAATTCCTTTCGTTTTTGCTTGAGGCAAATGACTGGTATATTTTTTTCCAAATTGATCTATCCAATCTACTTTATATTGTTCCTTCGTTGCATCTATTGTAAAAGTGCCCATTCCATCGTGAACACTCATAAAAGAATCTATTATTGTTCCATTTTGTTTTTTAATTGCACCACGTATTTTTACCGGTTTGCCTAAAGAATCGGTTGCTAAAAATGCCACTCGAGATGATAATCCTTCCACTAAATCTCCTCCTTCCGGAAAAAAATGTATTTGTGTTTTAGGTATAGCGGTTGGTAATTTTAATTTTTGTGGTTGAAAAACGAGTACATCTTTATTGAATAAAAATGACGAATCAAAATTGAGCATCCAACTGGTATAGGCTCGAACATGAACTATTTGACCGGTATATTTTTCCGGAATATCGAATTGGCCTTTTGCAGATGAATGATACACAGGTGCAATAAAATGCTTTAACAATTTTCCGGTAGCATCAAAAAAATCTATGTATACATTTTTACTGAGGTTAGAAATATCTGTTCCAAGAAATAAGTAGGCTTTAAACCAAATAGTTTCTCCTTTATTATATACATATTTATCGAAATGAATGTATACTTTTTCTTGCTGAAAATTATCTGCATAAATATTTAATACCGAATCAATTTGTTGGGCAGAAACACCTAATACCATTAATAGAGATATACAACTTAAAGCTACTTTTTTTTTCATAATTGTTTGTTTAAAACCGTGTTACAAGGTATACCAACAATCTATTTTTAAACAAATTTTTTGTTTAAACTTTAATTAATAATAAGTTATTTTTTGGGGTGTTGCATTATGTACATACAAATTAATTTTGAACAACTTTGCCTACAAACTATACTTTATTATAAATAAGAAGATTGTTTAATTATAAGTCGGGATGACTGGATTCGAACCAGCGGCCCCCACGTCCCGAACGTGATGCGCTACCGGGCTGCGCTACATCCCGAATACAATACAAATTTATTAGCAACTAACCATTCATACAAAAAACATTCTCAAATCAATATCAATTTTGTTACTTTCAATTTAAAATTAATAAAATGAAAAAAATAGTAGCAACTTTTTTTGCTTCTACCCTTCTGCTTTTTATTTCTTGCAAACAAAATAATAGTAAAGATTTTCTTTCTTCTAATATTGATAGTACTGTAAAACCAGGTGATAACTTTTTTGAATATGCCAATGGAAATTGGATTAAAAATAATCCTATACCAGCCGATGAAAGCAGTTGGGGTATTGGAAATTTAGTGCAACAAGAAATTTATTTGCGACTGAAAAATATTAATGAAAAAGCTATTGCAGAAAAATCAGCGAATGGAACTATTGCACAAAAAATTGCAGATTTCTGGAAAAGTGGCATGGATTCTATGGCTTTAAACAAAAATGGTATTGCCCCACTTAATAGCGATTTAGCCCAAATTGATGCAATTAATTCCATTAAAGATATTGTTAATTTAACGGCTTTATTTCATAAAAAAGGCATTGGCTGTTTGTTCGCCGATTATGTAGCTCAAGATGATAAAAATAGTAATTCAATGGCATACCAACTGGTGCAAGGCGGATTATGCATGCCCAACCGAGATTACTATTTTAATACAGATAGCAAAACTGTAGCTGTAAGAAATGCCTATCAAAAATATTTAGTACAAACATTTAAACAATTAGGATATGATAGTGCCATTGCTGCTCAAAAAGCTAATTCGGTATTTTTAGTAGAAACTAAACTGGCAAAAGCTTCTCGTAAATTGGTTGATTTGCGAGATCCTTACAGTAACTATCATAAAATGAGTGTAAATGCTTTTTCAAAACTTTCATCAAACATTAATTGGCTCAATTATTTACAAGCAATTGGTATTAATAAAATCGACTCGTTAATTGTTGGACAACCAGAATTTTATGCAACATTAAATAATGAATTAGCATCTAATAGTATTGATAATTGGAAAAATTATTTTAAAGCTCATCTTATTTTATCGAATGCAGGTTTATTAGATGATGCAACCTATCATAATTATTTTGAGTATAGAAAAACTTTAAGTGGTACTACTAAAGCAAGACCAAGATGGAAAAGAGTCTTAGACAATGAAGAAAATATTTTAGGCGAAGCTTTAGGACAACTTTTTGTAAAAGAATATTTTAACGAGAAGGCAAAACAACGGTATACTAATTTAGTGGAAGCCATACGTGATGCTTATAAAGAAAGAATTAAAAAACTAGCGTGGATGAGTGATAGTACTAAACAAAAAGCAGTAGATAAATTAGCAAAAATTACTAAAAAAGTAGGTTATCCGGATAAATGGAAAGACTTTTCGGCTATGCAAATTAGTAACACAGACTATGTGTACAATATGCAACATGCCAACGAATGGTGGCATAATTATATGATTAATAAATTAGGTAAACCGGTTGATAGAACCGAATGGGATATGAGTCCGCAAACCTATAATGCCTATTACAATCCTTCTAATAATGAAATTGTGTTGCCTGCAGGAATGTTTACTGTGCCGGGAATGCGTGATGAAGATTTAGACGATGCTTTTGTTTATGGATATGCAGCAGCTTCTACTATTGGACATGAAATTACGCATGGTTTTGATGATCAGGGAAGACAATATGATGCCACAGGAAATTTAAAAAGTTGGTGGCTTGCCAAAGATTCTATTCAGTTTACGCAACGTACAAGAAAAATAATTCAACAATTCAATGAATTTAATCCGGTTGATACTTTACATGTAAATGGAGCAGCAACGCAAGGTGAAAATATTGCAGATTTGGGAGGATTATTATTGGGGCTTGATGCTTTTAAAAAAACAGAATTATATAAAAACAATCAACTAATTCATGGACAAACACCTTTGCAAAGATACTTTCTTGGTTATGCTTATAGTTGGATGATACAAGACAGAAAAGAGCGATTATCGGCACAATTAATGCTCGATGTGCATGCTCCTGCCAAAGAAAGAGTAAACGGTCCGGTTGTAAATATTCCCGAATTTTATCAAGCTTTCGGAATACAGCCAACCGATAAAATGTATCGGCCGGATAGCCTTCGAGTAAATATTTGGTAAGATGGTTGAAATACTTTCAAGGAAGTAACATGTATTAGGTAAAATAGGTAAAATAATATGGTATTTTATAACATGGTAATGCCCATTCCTTTATTACCGGTAATAGATATTTTTCCAAAATCAAAATTCAATCCTCCAGCAACATCTTGTGTTTGTAGTAATGGACCATCCATGTCTACATAATCAAGTTGTGGTAAAAAATTAGCAATGGCAGAAGATCCAATACTGCTTTCATTCATACTGCCCATCATTATTTTTAAATTTAATTCTCTTGCTTTTTTAATCATACGCAATGCAGGCGTAATACCGCTACATTTTGTAAGTTTAATATTGATTCCATGAAAATGCTGAAAACATTTTGCAACATCATTTTCCGATACACAACTTTCATCGGCAATTAATGGCAATTCCGATTGCGTGTATAAAATTTTCATTTCTTCCCAATTATCTTTTTGTAGTGGCTGCTCAATAAACTCTACTCCTAATTTGCGTAATTGCGGAATTTTGTTTAATGCTTCGCTTAAAGTCCAACCTGCATTGGCATCAATTCTAAAAATAGCATTGGTGTGTTGCCGCAAAGCTTTTACAATAGCAATATCTTCATTGGTTCCTAATTTTATTTTATAAATTGGCCATGGTTTAGCATTCATTTTAGTTACCATTTTGTCAATAGAATCTATGCCAATAGTATAATCAGTTAATGGAATATCTTCCCATGTGGTGTTCCATAATTCGTATAATAATTTCCCTTCCATTTTACCATACAAATCCCATCCGGCCATATCTAATGCACAAACTAAAAAAGGATTATCAGGAAATAAATGATGCAAATAATGCCAAAATCTTTCAGGATCGGTAAAGGCGAATTTTTCTATATAATTTTTTTTGGCATTCATATCCTCAATCATTTTTTCAACAGTAACATTATAATAAGTAATTGCAGAAGCTTCGCCATAGCCAATTAAGTTTCCTAATTGCAATGCCACAATTAAAATGGGTTGGTGTGTTTTTGTTCTTCCATTAGAAATGGTAAACGGATATTGAAAAGGAAGTTGATATGGTTGAAATGCCAATTTCATAGGATGCTAATTTAGTGTTTTATTGAAAAGAAAAAGCCAACTGAGTATTTTCAATTGGCTTTTAATAAATAGGTTGGTTATTCTACCTTCCACTTGCAATAATATCTACTTTTAACTGACTATTAAAATTATCTTCTTCTAATAAATCTTCTACAGTAATATGCATGCGATAACACCAATAATGATTGGGATTGGCAGGAATATTAATTCTTTCATCAGCCGGATTTATTCGCCGAAGTTTTTCATTGGTTCCTAATAAATCTTGCAGTTGAAAAATACTCCACATGGCAGGAGAATATAAATGTTGTACTACAATTGCATTGTTTATCCATGCCTCGCAATAAAAGGGAGCATTGCCCCATTGTCCTAATTCTCTATTATAAAAGGCTTGTGTTTTAGCAGTATCTTCTTCCCACCATCCTCGAATTGTGCTCATATCATGTGTGGAAGGCGTAACTACACTTAAATAAGGAGCATCATTTGGATGAAAAAATTCTTTTGTAGGATCTTTTGGCATCCGTTGAATTTCTAAACTTAATAATCCCAATTGACGCATTACTTCGGGTACACAACTTGGCACTAATCCTAAATCTTCTCCGCAAACCAACATATTGGTTACACGTTTTAAAGCTGGTAATTTTTGCAATGCTTCTTTCATCCAAAAATCATCTTGCCTGCGGAAAAAGTAATTAATATATAGTTGATTTAATTTTGTTTGAGCACTTTCTTCTAAAGCTTTAAATGAATAAGTTGTATCCATTCCAAACCTAAAATGATATTGCTGACCTTGAGAACCTTCTACTTCAAATAATATAATATTGCTAACTAAATCAAATAGTCCTTGTTTAATTTTTTGTGTAAATGCATCATCGTTCCAAGATGCAAGGTGTTGAACAATATTTTGTTGTGTAGCTACTTCTGGTTTTAAAGTATAACTGCCCGATCCATCATAATTTAAAAATGTGTTTTTTACATAAGCATCATCATAGCCAAATATTTTCCATAGAATATCATTTGTTATAAAAGGTTGGGTATATCTATGATAATCGAACCAAATATGATTGCTATCAAATTCGGTAATATGAACAGGAACGGAAGGAACAAAATGCCCCATAATTCCTTCCACTGCATGCATAGGAATACTCCAAATACGAAAGAATCCTAAAATATGATCTATTCTAAACGCATCGAAATAGTAACTCATTTGTTCGAATCGCAATTTCCACCATGCAAAGCCATCGGCTCGCATAGCTTGCCAATTATAGGTAGGAAAACCCCAGTTTTGTCCCTTCACGGCAAAATCATCGGGTGGTGCACCAGCTTGCATATTCATGTGAAATAAATCCGGTCTTTGCCAAGCATCAACGCCAAAGCGATATACGCCTATAGCAATATCTCCTTTTACAATAATTCCATTTTCATGTGCATATTGAGTTGCAGCTTTTAGTTGTAAATGCAAATGGAATTGAATAAAATAGTTAATAGCAATATCATTAAAATCGGCCGAATTTTCTGAAGCAAGAATACTAAGTTGCGTTTCGTTAATAGTTGTATACTCCGGCCACTGATTAAAATTAGCTGTATGATATTTATCTCTTAACCAACAAAAAATAGCATAGGGCACTAACCAATGTTTATTTTGATTAAAATATTGTTGGTATGTTTTGCTGTTGAATGTAGCCTCTTTTTGTAGCGGATAAATTTGTTTTAAATAATTAAGCTTAATATTAATTATTGCATCATAATCAATTGTAGATAAGCTATTTAATTTATTTTTTTCATCTTCTAATCCTGCTAATAAATGCCGATTTTTTTCATCGGTCATTGCTTCTAAGTTAAGATATAATGGATGCAATGCAAATGCCGAAATAGCAGCATAGGGATAAGAATCTTTCCAAGTATGTGTAGCAGTAGTATCATTTACCGGTAAGATTTGAATCAATTTTAGTCCTACTTTTTTGCTCCAATCTACTAATAACTTCAAATCTAAAAATTCGCCGGTCCCAAAACCATTCTTGGTTCTTACACTAAAAACCGGAATAGCAACGCCTGCACCTTTCCAAGTATTATTTGGTAAAAAAGCAAAACCATCATTTACAAAAGTTTGTTTATTTTCTTCAATTGTATCAAATAAAAAACGATTGTTTCCATCTTCATACCTAATGAATTGTTTATTTTCTATATCGTACACTCCATATTTATAAAAGACAGGAAGGTTATCGGAAGTTAGATTTAATTTAACTGAATAATAATCCTCTCCTTTTTTTCTTTGTAATAAAATAGGATTTTCTACACTCCAATTCTTTAATAGTTTCCCCGATCCAATTAAGCAAATAGTTTGTCCTTTTTGTAACAAAGGGGCTTTTACTTTAAATAAATGTGTAAACTTTTTGGGTTGTTTAATATTTAATTCGGAGTAATTGTTATTCAATAACACATTTACAAAAGGCTCTGAATAAAATACATTTTCATAATACCCTGCGAAGTTCCAAGAATCGAATAAATATAATTCCGATGCTTCTATTGCGGCTACTTCAATCACTTTATCAGTACCCCAATCGTACGAAATCATCCCATCGGCATTTTTTAAAACATAGTTATAGGTAATAACCGATTGAGAAAGTGTTTCTTTATTTAATTCAATTTCAGCAGTCCAAAAATCATCATTCAAAAAATGTAAAGGCAATGCATTATCGATAGCACCATCGCCTAAAAGCGGATGATTACCGGTAATGAAGATGTTTTGTCCAAATTCGGTATGAAACTTTAGCCGAAAAACAATTGTAAGTGTATTTATTTTCTGCGTGGATTGTTCTACAATAATTGGTTGTGTAATAGCCTTTTTTCTAACTTTTTTTTCTATAGGCTTCTCTGTATTTGTAGAAATTTCAGTTACTGATTCAATAAGTTTGGAAACTCTTTTACTTGATTTTGTTGTATCCGCTTGTATATCGGATTTTTTTTTCTTACTGGAAGTATTGTTAGTCATACGTTTTCCCGCGGGCAATTCGTTAGCAAAATATGGTATCTCTACTCTTCGATACTTTTTAAAAAGCTAAGATAATGGTATTAATGTGTATTTATAACACATTAGTACATTTTTTTTATGGAAATATTATTTTTTTAGGTATTCTGTTACTGTTTGATAGTATGACTTAGCCCAAAATTCTAAGGTTTGATGTTTTGCTATCTCTCTTCCTGCAAGTATCATAGCCGAAAAATCTATTTTCTTATAATAAATTTGCTCTAATTTATTGAGTAAATCATCGCTATTATTGGGTTCAATGAGCAATCCTGCTTTTCCATCTTGAATAATTGATTTTGATATGCCAACATTTGTTACTATCGGAATTAATCCATGAAAAAATCCTTCAATTGGCACTTTACCAAATCCTTCAATTAAAGGGCATTGTACAACAATATTATTTTTTCTATACAATTCTCTCAATTCCTCAGCAGTCTTTTTTCCGGCAATAACCACCTTATTTTGTAAATCATTTTTACTTATAAATGTTTCGTATTCAGTTCTTAAAATTCCATCTCCTACTAAAGTTAAATGAAATGGAATTTGTGCTTGGCGTAATAACAGGCAAACGTTTAAAATTAATTGCTGATTTTTATTTGTATTAAACGCTCCAACCGAAATCATTTGCAATTCTATAGTTGAATCATCTGCATATTTTTTTATTCGTTTGGCTACATTGTCTATTTCATCATCCCAAACAGATTGGTTGTATGAAGGACTAAAAGTTTTAATTATTCTATTCTTACTATCCGCAGTTTCAAGATATGCCCAAATTGGACCTCGAAAAAAATGCTTTAATAAAAATTTTTGAAACCGATAAGTGAGCGGTTCATTCCGATAATTTTTCCATGTTCCGGTATACGTAGCAAATACTTTTTTTCTATTAAAATAAAAAAAGAAAAAGCCCGGGATATTTAAGTTATTCGGAAACCGCTGATATACAATATCTGTGCTTTTAGTAACAGCACGAAAAGATTGTATCCAAGAAGGAAAAGCTTGCAGTAACTTAATTTTTGCAGCAAAACTATTACCCCCAACATTGGGTACTGCAATTGTGGAAAGATGCGGGATAGAATAATAACTAACTACTTTTTTCTCGTTATATTCTGTAAAAGGACAAACTAAAACTACCGCTTCGAAATAAATGGATAGTGCTTCTATTTGTTTTAAAAAAATATGCGTTTCTGTTCCAATACGCCCATCAGGATGTTGAACATGAACACAATCTGAAATGATTCCTAAACGCATAAAAAAAATCGTATGAAAAATTAATTAGTAAAATATAGTACAAACTTAATTCTTCAAACGATTTTTTAGCGGTTATATTGCTACTATTTGCCTTGAGGTGGCGGCGGAGGCGGCATTGCCGGAGCTTTACCAAATGGCTTAGGAGCACCTCTATGACAAGTATTACAAGTAATCATTTGCACTTTAGCGGTATCTGTACTCTCATGGGGGATGGCAGAAATATATTTTTGATTCATTTCCATTGTCATTCGCAGCATATCTCTTGCAATATCCTTTTTAGGATTATCATCACTTGCCATATCCATTTTTTTCGGATTATCCTTCGATGGAGCATGGCAATAATTACATTTTACACCTAATGCCATTTTAAATTGATCCATCGCATGATCTACTTCTTTAAAAGTCATGGTTGATGGAAAAACTTTAATGTTTTTTAGCTTTTTGGGTTCTTCTTGCTGTTCTACTTTAAACGATTGATTGGTAATGGCAATTACGGCAATTAATGCAAAAACAAATAGCATTTTTTTTCTGTGCTGATTAAATATCATGTTGACTATTTTTGAAAAATAAAAATAAAAAAATATACAATACAAGACTTAAAAATCGGTGAAACAGAAAAATAAAAGCATCAACACATTACATTATTGATAATAATCAAAAAAAAACAGCCTCCTATTTTTGGGAGACTGTTTTTCAATATAGAATAATCTATTATTATTTCACTTCTTCAAACTGAGCATCTTCTACATGGTCGTTACCGCCGGTAGTTTGTTGTTGCTGATTTGCTCCAGAATTGGCATCGGGTTGTGCTGCGGTTCCGGAAGCTTGTTGAGCTTTATATAACTCTTCACTTGCGGCAGTCCAAGCAGTATTCATTTCTGCTAAAGCTGCATCAACTGCTGCAATATCTTGCGATTTATGAGCATCTTTTAATTTAGTTAATGCTGCTTCAATTGGAGCTTTCTTATCGGCAGGAACTTTATCACCAAACTCTTTCAATTGTTTTTCTGTTTGAAAAATTAAGCTATCTGCCTGATTTAATTTATCAACTTTTTCACGGGCGGCTTTATCTTCGGCTTCATGAGCTTTTGCTTCGTTCTTCATTTTTTCAATATCTTCTTTGCTTAATCCACTACCTGCTTCAATACGTATTTTTTGCTCTTTATTGGTGCCTTTATCTTTAGCTGTTACGTGTAAAATTCCGTTTGCATCAATGTCAAAAGTTACTTCAATTTGAGGTACGCCACGTGGTGCAGGTGGAATACCATCTAAATTAAATACACCTAAGCTTTTATTTTGATTGGCCATTGGACGTTCGCCTTGCAATACATGAATTTGTACTCCCGGTTGATTATCGCTGGCTGTAGAAAACACTTCTGTTTTTTTGGTAGGAATAGTTGTATTAGACGGAATCATAGGTGTCATTACACTTCCCATAGTTTCAATGCCTAAGGTAAGTGGCGTTACATCTAATAATAATACATCTTTTACTTCGCCTGTTAATACAGCTCCTTGAATACCTGCACCAATTGCTACCACTTCATCGGGGTTAACACTTCTGTTAGGTTTTTTACCAAAGAATTTTTCTACAATTTCTTGTACTTTAGGAATACGAGTTGAACCTCCTACTAATATTACTTCATCAATTTGTGATGTAGAATATCCTGCGTCTTTTAATGCTTGTTCACAAGGTTTTAAGCATCTTGCAAATAACCTATCACTTAATTGTTCGAATTTAGCACGACTTAATTTTTTTACTAAATGTTTAGGAACGCCATCAACAGCAGTAATGTAAGGAAGATTAATTTCTGTTTCTGAAGATGAAGATAATTCTACTTTGGCTTTTTCTGAAGCTTCTTTTAAGCGTTGCAATGCCATAGGATCTTTACGCAAATCAATAGCTTCTTCATTCTTAAATTCTTCAGCTAACCAATCCATAATTACTTTATCAAAATCATCGCCACCTAAATGTGTATCTCCGTTGGTAGATTTCACTTCGAATACACCATCTCCTAACTCTAAAATAGAAATATCGAAAGTACCACCACCTAAATCGAATACAGCAATTTTTTGATCGGCATGTTTTTTATCTAACCCATAAGCTAAAGCTGCTGCGGTAGGTTCGTTTACAATTCTACGAACATTTAATCCGGCAATTTCTCCGGCTTCTTTTGTTGCCTGACGTTGTGCATCGTTAAAATATGCCGGAACGGTAATTACAGCTTCTGTAACTTCCTGGCCTAAATAATCTTCAGCAGTTTTTTTCATTTTTTGCAGCACCATTGCCGAAATTTCCTGAGGTGTATATAGTCTGCCATCTATGTCAACACGAACAGTATTATTGTCACCTTTTACTAATTTATAACTCCAATGTGAGCTTTCTTCAGTTACTTCATCAAAACGGCGACCCATAAAACGTTTAATACTCATAATTGTATTATGAGGATTGGTGATAGCCTGACGTTTAGCAGGATCACCTACCTTACGTTCTCCATTTTTTAAGAAGCCAATAACCGAAGGCGTTGTTCTACGTCCTTCATCATTAGCAATTACCACAGGTTCATTTGCTTCCATTACAGAAACGCAACTATTGGTTGTTCCCAAATCAATTCCAATTATCTTTCCCATAAAATATAATTTTTTTACTCCTTTAACTCCAATTTTGGAGTTATCATGTATAGTCAACCATTATGCCATAGCAGATTAATGTGAAAAAATGTCAGAACTAAATTCTAATCTAACTCTAATTTGCCTGCTTTAAACGTATAATGTTTTTGAGAGAAATAGCTAAAAATAACTACAAATAATGTAGTTACTATTTTAGAAGGTGTAGGATACCAGTGAAATATTTCTACAAATACTTTTAAAAACCCGTAGTTTAAAAATAAACAACCTAATACTACCATAAAATATTTGCGTAATTGTTCTCTTTTAGCAACAGATGTTTCTTGAAATACAACATATCGACTTAAATAAAAACCAATTGGAAATGTAACGCAAAAGCCTATAATAAAAGAAGCAATATGCGGACTAACAGTAAGCCATCCTATATGTACAGGTGTTTTTTTTACAATAAAATTATACGAAACAAAAAACAATGAAATATCAAGAACAGTATTTCCGCCACCACAGGCTGCATACCTAAAAGTTTGCAACGGCATTATTTTTTGAAATAATGGATAAAAGAAATCCACTATACCCAGAATAGAATTTTTTATAAATTGATGTACTTTCAGCATAAATGGCGGCGAAGGTAAAAATTAATCAATTAGCTTTGCAAGCCTAAATGTTAATTTATACATGAGCGTTGTTGCACTAATAAAAGATACTACCGCCAAAGCTATTAAACAATTATACGGATTAGAATTATTACCATCAGAAATTCTTGTAAATGAAACTAAGCCCGAATTTGATGGCGATTATACTATTGTTTTATTTTCGTTTGTGAAGCAATTAAAAAAATCTCCCGATAGTATTGGAACCGAATTAGGAAATTACTTTTCTACCAATTATCCTAATTTATGTTCTTCTTTTTCCATTATTAAAGGTTTTTTAAATCTTTCCATTACACATAATTATTGGATTAACTTTTTACAGCAAAATATTGCCAATACGGCTTTTGGTACTAAACCGAAGAATGGAGAGAAAGTAATGGTAGAATATTCTTCTCCCAATACCAATAAACCTTTGCATTTGGGTCATTTAAGAAATAATTTTTTAGGTTGGAGTATTGCCGAAATTCTAAAAGCAAACGGATATGATGTTATAAAAACTTGTATTGTAAACGATAGAGGAATTCATATTTGTAAAAGTATGATTGCATGGCAAATGTTTGCAAATGGTGCAACGCCTCAATCTACCAACACCAAAGGCGATCATTTTGTAGGCGATTATTATGTACGGTTTAACAACGAATATAAAAAACAAGTTGAAGCATTAATTGCTACTGGTGTAAGTAAAGAAGAGGCAGAAAAACAAGCTCCTATTTTAAAAGCCACGCAGCAAATGTTGCTTGATTGGGAAGCCGGCAAACCCGATGTAATTAATTTGTGGAATAACATGAACAATTGGGTGTACGAAGGTTTTAATGCAACCTATACAACCATTGGCAGCGACTTTGATAAAATTTATTACGAAAGCAATACCTACTTATTGGGCAAAAGCATTGTGGAGAAAGGCTTAGAAAAAAATGTATTTTTTAAGAAAGAAGATGGCAGTGTTTGGATAGATTTAACACCTGATGGGTTAGATGAAAAAGTAGTGATGCGTAAAGATGGCACTTCGGTTTATATTACGCAGGATATTGGTTTAGCCGAACAAAAACAAAATGAATTTAATGCCAATCAAAGTATTTATGTGGTGGGTGACGAACAGAATTATCATTTCAAAGTATTAAAATTAATATGCCAAAAATTGCAACTACCTTCTGCCGATGGCATTTATCATTTAAGTTATGGCATGGTTGAATTACCAACCGGAAAAATGAAAAGTCGTGAAGGAACCGTTGTTGATGCAGATGATTTGGTAGATGAAATGATTGCTATTTCTCAACATAAAACCGAAGAATTAGGAAAAGTAAAAGATTTTACGGAAGAGGAATTAAAAAGCCTTTACAATACAATTGGATTAGGTGCATTGAAGTTTTTTTTATTGCGTGTTGACCCTAAAAAGAAAATGGTTTTTAATCCCGAAGAAAGTATCGATTTTCATGGATTTACCGGACCATTTATTCAATATACCCATGCAAGAATAAAAAGTATTTTAAGAAAGTTCAACAATGATTTAATTACTGCTTCTTTATCAGCCTCAATTCAACATTCACTTTTATTACTTGAAAAAAAACTTATCATTCAATTAGAGCAATTTCCTTTAATAATTGAAGAAGCTGCCGAATTTCACGATCCATCTAAAATTGCTATTTATATTTTTGAATTGGCTAAAATATTCAATTCATTTTACAGCGAACATTCTATTACTAATGCAGAAAATGAAGAAAAAAAATTATTGCGTTTGCAATTAGCACAATTAACAGCACATGTTTTACATAAAGGAATGGCTTTATTAGGAATACAAGTGCCCGATAGAATGTAATAGGAAATTATTGAGTAAAAATTGAAAATAGGAAATTACATTTGCATCCCAATGAATGCCCGGGTGTTGAAATTGGTAGACAAGCCACTTTGAGGTGGTGGTGCCCGAAAGGGTGTGCAGGTTCGAATCCCGTCCCGGGCACTTCTTATTACATCAATCTATTTGTTAGCTGCCATTTAAATAGTTACATAATGAAGAATACCTTTTTATTGGTACTATTAATTTTATTCAACCAGCTATTTTGCATTGGACAATCGTCGACACTATCAGTTAAGGTAATTCTTACAAATAATGATACATTAATAGAAAAAATTAGAGTTCAAACGAATTTGTTTCATCATGATTTGCTAAATGAGTTAAGTGTAAATAAAAGAATCATAGTTGTGGACACTTTTAATAAAAGAGGAATAATTAAAGCTACTGATATAAAAAAAATGACTTTTACGGATTTCAAGCAAAAAGAAAGGACTTTTATTGGTGTGTTTTGGGGAAGCTATGACAATACATTAAAAGAACTTTTGTATGACGGAAAAATAAAATGGTATAAAGAATATAATCGTAATAACTATGACGGTTCTGCTGTAGTAATCAATATTTTTGTGGACGAGAAAAATGAAATGGTAAGAATAGGTTTATTTACCAATATAAAAAAGAAACTTAAAGAACTCACTAAATCCAAATCAGCCCTTATCGAATTAATTGACAATACAAAATTGACAGACGAAAATATTCTGATGATTCTTAAAAAATATGACGAATAAATAACGGCTGCTAACAAAGCATTTGCGTTTATTTTTCTTCTTTTACCATTTTCCGCAAAATAGCCCATTGCTTTAATGCATCTCGAGAATCGATAGCCGGATAACCTAATACTTTTTTTCCGGCAGGAACATCTTGAATAACACCCGACATGCCTCCTACCAATGCTCCACTTCCAACTGTTGTATGATCGGTTATACATGCTCCACCACCTACAATAACTCCATCGCCCAATACTACAGAACCGGCTAATCCACTGCTTCCGGCCATTATACATGATCGTCCCATTTTACTGTTATGCCCTATTTGTACCAGATTATCTAACTTACAACCATCCCCAATAACTGTAGCACTAAACTTTCCTCTATCAATACAAGTATTAGCACCAATTTCTACACCATTGCCAATTACTACATTACCAATATGAGGAATTTTAATTAAGCCTTTCCCATCGGCACTTGGTCTAAACCCAAATCCATCGGCTCCAATTGTTGAATTAGGATGTAAAATGCAAGCGTTTCCTATAATACATCTTTCTCTAATTACTGCACCAGACCAAATAATTGTATTGTGTCCAATTTGTGTATCGTCTAAAATGGTAACATTGGGATAAACAATGGTATTGCTGCCAATTTTTACGCCTTTGCCAATATAACAGCCTGCTCCAATTTTAGAGCCATTACCAATCACTGCCGATGCATGTATTGTTGCAGATGGATGAATATCTACTTCAAATACCGGATTATCGGGCAAAAACAACTCTAATAATTCTGCCATTGCAATATCGGCAGATTTCACTTTTATGATGGCTTTGTTAATGCCCGGTTCTAAGTCAATAGTATCATTTATAATTACTGCCGATGCTTTAGAAGTTTCCCAAAGCTTAGCATATTTTTTATTTCCAATAAACGTAATTTGTCCTTCTTCGGCCATTTCTATTTGTTCGGGAGATGTAATTAAAATAGAATTATCACCAATTAAAATGCCATTTACTTTTTGAGCAATTTCTTCTACAGTATATTTTTTCATATTACAAATACTTTCGTTTAAAAAAAGAGTATAGGTAAGAAAAATTTCCGATTCTATCATTTTTTCTATTTACAATTATGTTTTGATTAGGTATAAAAGCTGTTTTTTGCAAGCGTACTTGTTATCATAATATCCGTAATTTGTAAAAAAATAAAACATGTCTAACTTTATTATAACTTGTCCAAATTGCTTTCATAAGTTTGAGCCAACCGATGCTATTCGCGAAAATCTTCAAAAAGAATTAAATGAAAAAGCCAAAGAATGGCAAGAAAAAAAAGAAAAAGAGTTTAGAGATAAAGAATCTTTATTGCAGCAACAGTTAATTAATAAAGAAGAAGAATTGAATACCCGATTAACAGTTGAAAAACAAAAATTAGAAGAAATAGTAAAGAAAAAAGTTAGCACAGATTTCGAAAACAAACTACAAGTTTTAGAGCAAACATTGGAAGAAAATAAAATTAAATTAAAAGAATCGAGAAATAAAGAATTAGAATTTTTACAAAAAGAAAGAGAATTAAAAAATAAAGAAGATGAACTGCAAATTACCTTACAAAAACAATTGTTGATTGAAAGAGAAAAACTAAAAGAACAATTATTAAAAGAAGAAACTGAACGGTATAGCATAAAAGATCACGAATACCAATTACAAGTAAAAGAATTACAAAAACAATTAGAAGATCAAAAACGCTTGGCAGACGAAATGAAGCGTAAAGCAGAACAAGGCTCCATGCAATTGCAGGGCGAAGTACAAGAATTGTTATTGGAAGAAATATTGCGAAATACTTTTCCTTTCGATAAAATTGAAGAAGTAGGTAAAGGTGTAAAAGGAGCCGATTGCATTCAAACAGTTAGAACCCAATTTGGCAATGAAGCCGGAACCATTATTTATGAAAGTAAACGCACCAAAGATTTTGCGAACGAATGGATTGAAAAATTAAAATCGGATATGCGAGTTTTAGGAGCTGATATAGCTGTTATAGTTACGCAAGCATTACCAAAGGAGATAGATAAATTTGGCGAAAAAGAAGGCGTATACATTTGTACGTTCGCAGAAGTTAAAAGTGTTGCATTAATTTTACGAAACGCAGTTGTAAAAGTGTATGAAGCTAAAAAAAGTCAGGAAAATAAAGGTGATAAAATGGCATTGTTATACGATTATTTGATAAGCAATGAGTTTGGAGAACAATGGAAAGCCATACGAGAAGGATTTATGAGTATGAAATTATCTATTCAAAAAGAAAGAGATGCTATGGAAAAACTTTGGAAAGCAAGAGAAAAACAATTAGAAAAAGTATTACTGAATGCTGCACATATTAAAGGTTCAATAGAAGGTATTTCAGGTGCAGATATTAATTTAAATTTATTAGATGATAACGATTCATTATTATTAGAATGATTACAACTAACCAAGAACCTCATTATACCGATAAGCCCAGCAGAAAAAAACCAATTTTTTCTGTTAATCAAAGATTACGAAACTACTTACATCAATACGGACGAGAAGTAAAATTATTTGCTCAGTATGCCGATCTTTTAAATTTTACCTATACCGTTCCTATCAAGAAAAAAGATGGCACAGACTCTTCCTGGGAAAAAGTAATATACGATACACGAGAGTTTGAATTTTTAAGAGAGAATTTAGTAAAGAATTATGCTTTATTAAAAACAAAAGGTGATCAAAGTTTTATCAATCAATTAGACGTTGCAGCAATTGATTTCTGCTATTTTGGTAATAGTCAGCCTTTTCGCATTCGCATTGTTAATAGATATAATGCCAATTTCGATCATTATTATATAAAACAAGCCGATGCCAATAGAATTTTTGGATTAGAGTTAGAGCATCTTTTATCGCCCAATCGCATTACTTACTTCACCAATAACAATACACTTATTGAAGAACATATTCCGGGCATTCCGGGAGATATTTTTATTGCCGATTACTTAAATTTATCCGAAACCAATCAAATTAGGCTTGCAAAAGAATTTGTAAAATTTAATGAACGATGTTTTACACATTTATTGGGCGATATGCGTAGCTACAATTTTGTAATTAATATAACGCCTGATGTTTTAAATTATCAATACCGATTTAGAGCTATTGACTTTGATCAGCAATCGTATGAAGGAAGAAAAAATTTATACTTACCACAATTTTTTAAAGAAAATAAACCATTTGTAGATATTGTTATGAAACATTTAAATAAAGAATCTATTGAGCAATATCAGGCAGAAGAAAAAACTTTAATGGCTTTTAGATTGGCATCATCTAAGTATCGAGTAAAAGAATTATTAGATATAATGAGTGATGCAGAAATTTCTAAACCTGAAAAAATAATTCAACTGAAGGAAGAACTTGCCATACATTTCAATCAGCCTACTTTTTCAAAAGCCACAACTATGGGACAAATTGTAAAAATGCAGTTAAAGCAAATATTAAAAAAGAGTTTATCGCTTTTACCCAAAACCAATATTAGAGTGGCCGATTAGCAATATCTGCATCTGTTACAACCCAGCACAAACATAAATTTTCGAATATTTTATACTGAACTTCAATGGGTACAACCCAATTAGCTTTCGAAAAAATTGCATTAAAAATTCCTTCATGTGCAATATCGAATTGTTGCAACCGAATTTCTTCACTAAAATTAATATTGCCCCACCCCCACCATTTAAATATGGCTTCTTTCGCATTCCACAACAAAATAGTTTGATGTATTAAAGTAGTTGTGAATGTATTTTGAGTAGTAACACCAAAATCTTGCATTTCTTTTTTACTTAAAAATTTATGAGCAACTTTCAATACTTTATCCGATGCAAGTTCAATATCAATTCCCACTCGCTGATGTAAGCTAACAATTGCAGCAGCAAAATTTCCACAATGCGAAATAGAAAAATGATATTGCTCGTAAGGCAAATAAGGTTTATTCGTATCGGCAATAACGATTTCTGTGTATGGAAAATCAGGAAACAATAATTGCAGCAAATACCTTGCTGCTAAGTGTTGTAATCGTTTATGTGGATGAGTAATAGATTTTTGCAAAGGAACTTTTGATAAAAAAAATGCCTCATCTTCCTCAATTTTCCAAATAGCCAATTTAGTTGATTGGTTAATATTATGTTGATAAAATAAACTCAATTTATTTTTACAATTTTTGATTGCAGATTTACGATTTATATTGCAAATAATTGAAGATGTTAGTTTTAAAATAACAAATTACAACTTGGCAAATATTTATTGAATAAACAATATAAGCCGAAGTAAAATACTGATTACATGATTTTAACCGATAAACGAATTATTGAAGAAATGAGTAAAGGCACTATTAAGATTGAGCCTTTTAATAGAGCCGATTTAGGTAGTAATAGCTATGATGTACATTTGGGAAAATGGCTGGCAAAATATGTAGATGCAGAATTGGATGCAAAAAAACACAACACAATTCAATACTTCGAAATTCCTGAAGAAGGTTTTACATTATTACCCCATGAATTTTATTTAGGTGTTACTGCTGAATACACCGAAACGCATGCCCACGTTCCTTTTTTAGAAGGAAAATCATCTACCGGTCGTTTAGGTATCGATATTCATGCAACTGCCGGCAAAGGCGATGTAGGTTTTTGTGGAAATTGGACGTTAGAAATTTCGTGCAAACAACCTGTAAGAATATATAAAGGAATGCCTATTGGTCAGTTAATCTATTTTCCGGTAGATGGTGAAATTGAAATAAAGTATAACCAAAAAACAAATGCTAAATATAGCAGTCAGCCTAATAAACCTATTGAAAGTATGATGTGGAAGAATAAGTTTTAATGATTGATTTACCATTTTCCATATTCTCGCTGATACGCTATTAGCCAACCAATCACTTCATTATAACTTTCAATGCCTTCGTTTTGTAAATTAAATTTTAGGTATTGATTATACATTGACGACATTACCGGTGAAATGCTGTTTTCTTCATTATAAAAAAATTGCTTTACAGCCTTTCTATCTCGTATCACTTTTTCATTTAAGTGTTCTTTATTATAAATTAATTCCTGCTTTAAACCTGTTGTATCGCCATCAATTAAAAAAGTATTTATTTCTTCTTGTTGTGCATAAGAAAACAGGTCGAGATATACCGAATACTTAAAAAAGGGTAATTCAGAAATACTACATGCCAAATATCCCGAAAAATTAGCCTCACTTTCGCTGGCATAACCCAATTGATGGGCAATTTCGTGGCAAATAATATAGGGCAATAAAACCTGCGGAATATCATTTCTAAATTGAGCTTCTCCACTAAACGGATTATAATAACCTATAAATCCAAAATACATTCCCATTTTGCTGTACAAACTACTTTTAACCGAAATAGGACTATAAGAAAGAAAATAATATTGCTTTGATGCACTATCGTAACATTTTTTTGCTTCTGCAATAATCTGCTGTATAGGCATCTGTGGCAAACTTGTATCGGGTATTTGCATTCTATACTCATTTACCTTATTAATAAGTTGATGTGTTAGCTCAACAACTTCCTCTTTACAGTAATGGGTTTTACTTAATTGCAGCTGATTGGAGATGCCGATTCTAAAATAATTTAATCCCCATAAAAAAAAGAAAACAATATACAACCACATCAATTTTCTTACTAAAAATCCCAACTGATTGACAAGAATTTTCCCTGAAAAACTTTTACTCAATTTAAAAATTGCTCGAAGCAACTTAATTATAAAAATCAATATTAATACAATATAAAAAATATCACCTACACTAAATTGAATCCATCCGGTAATTGTTCTTTGAAAAAATGCAACAACATTGTACCATTTGTTGCTATAATAATGCTCTATCCAAATTGGATGAAGTTTAATGATTTCAATGAAGCATATCCCTATAATTGGAACGATCCATTGAAGAGTAGGGAATAATAAATTGGTAGTTTTTCCTTTTATGTGCATAATAAACTATAAAGAAACTACTATTTCACAAATTCACAATTTCGTTTTGCCCTTTAATTGCAAAACCCTACCTTTGCGAGCCCTAAAAATCCGAACATGAATTATCGACGTGAATACGAGATTGCATTTGTGGGTTTAAAGCCGGGTGTTCATGTGTTTGAATACAGGATTGAGGATAAGTTCTTTATACCGTATGGAGAGCAAGATTTTAATAATTGCATTGTTGATGTTAAACTGAGTTTGGATAAGAAGAATGGATTTATGCAATTACATTTCGACATTAATGGAAACATTGATGTAATTTGCGACAAATGCGGAAATAGCCTGCATAAGCAGCTTTGGGACGAGTACGATATTATAGTAAAAATGGTGGAAGAGCCTGAATTAATGAATGAACAAGAGGCCGATCCCGATATATATTACATTAATAGAAGTGAAAGTCACTTGCATATAGCTGATTGGATGTATGAATTTATTAATTTAAGTTTACCAATGCAGAAAAGGTGTAATGATGAGGAAATGGGTGGTTCGCTATGCAATAACGAAGTGCTGGCTAAGTTAAAAGAGATGGAAGATGAAGTGAGAAAAGAAAACAATAATCTCTGGAAGGGATTAGAGAAATTTAAAGATTTAGATAATTAATATTTTTTTTTTGATACTATAAATTTTGTGTTATGCCGAATCCTAAACGTCGCCATTCTCAGCAAAGAGGAGCTAAGAGAAGAACGCACTACAAAGCTGAAGAAGTAACTTTAAGCAAAGACACTACAACCGGAGAAATCCATGTACGTCATCGTGCACATGTTAGTGAAGGAAAATTATTCTATAAAGGAAAATTGGTTGCAGAAAAAGCACCCTTAAAAGCTTAATTTTTTTCTATACTTATTAAAAAAATCCTATAAGGGTTATCAATCCTTATAGGATTTTCTTTACCTTGCTTTTATGAATATAGGAATAGACATGATGGGCGGAGATTATGCCCCCTCAGAAGCGGTAAAAGGTTTGCATTTATTTCTCAGCCAAAATCATATTGGAGCAAAAATTGTTTGTATTGGTGATGAATCTATTATTCATTCACTTTTACAAGAACATAAAATACATTCTTCTGTACAAATTGTACATGCACCCGAAATAATTGGCTACCACGAACATCCAACCAAAGCTTTAAAAGAAAAGCAACAAAGCTCCATTGCAATAGGTTTTCATTTATTATCAACCGGTAAAATTGATGCTTTTATAAGTGCAGGCAATACCGGAGCAATGCTTGTTGGTGCCATGTTTACTATTAAACCTATCGAAGGTATTCAACGCCCAACTATTGCCACCATCATTCCTAAACTTAATGGAGGTACGGGTTTATTATTAGATGTGGGATTAAATGCAGACTGCAAACCGGAAAATTTAAATCAATTTGCCATTCTTGGTAATTTATATGCACAAACTATTTTAGGCATTCAACATCCTACAACAGGTTTATTAAATATTGGAGAAGAAGAAGGCAAGGGAAACATTTTAGCTCAAGCTACTTTCCCTCTTCTAAAAGAAAATCAACAAATTTCCTTTATTGGCAATATTGAAGGACGAGATTTTTTTAACGATAAAGCAGATGTAATTGTTTGTGATGGATTTACCGGAAATATTATTTTAAAAATGGCAGAAAGTATTTATGATATTGCCGAACAAAGAGAATTGCATCACGATGCTTATTACAATCGTTTTCATTATCAAAACTATGGCGGAACCCCGGTTTTAGGTGTTGCCAAACCTGTAATAATTGGGCATGGAATTAGTAATGATATTGCCTTTAAAAATATGCTGCTACTGGCAGAAAAAATGATTGAAAGCGACTTATGCGGAAAAATTAAAGAAAGCTTCTCTGTTTAAAAAATCATCATTTTAGCAATTACCAAGATAAATCAATTACTAATCTTTGTTAGTTTTTGCAAAACTGTACTTTTGCTGCAAACTCCACTATAATGGACATCAAAAATAATATTTTAGAAACTATTGGAAATACTCCGCTAATTAAGCTTAATAAAATAACAAAGGATTTTCCTTGTACTGTTTTAGCCAAGGTAGATTATTTTAACCCGGGTAATTCTATTAAAGATAGAATGGCTTTAAAAATGATAGAAGTAGCAGAACAAGAAGGAAAACTTAAACCCGGAGGAACTATTATAGAAGGCACAAGCGGCAATACAGGAATGGGCTTGGCTTTAGCGGCATGTGTAAAAGGCTACAAATGTATTTTTGTTACCACCGATAAACAAAGTAAAGAAAAAGCAGATATTTTAAAAGCTGTTGGTGCAGAGGTAATTGTTTGTCCTACCAATGTAACTCCCGAAGACCCTCAGAGTTATTATAGTGTAGCCAAAAGATTGGCAAAAGAAATTCCTAACTCCTATCATTGTAATCAATACGATAATCTTGCCAATCGGTTAGCTCATTACGAAAGTACAGGACCAGAAATTTGGAATCAAACCGATGGAAAAATAACCCATTTGGTATGCACCGCAGGAACAGGTGGAACCATTACAGGTACTGCAATGTATTTGAAAGAGAAAAATCCGGCAATTCAAATATGGGCTATTGATGTTTATGGTAGCTTACTTACAAAATATTTTCGGACAGGAGAAATAGATTCAAATGAAGTTCATCCATATATCAGTGAAGGATTTGGGGAAGATTTTGTTCCCTTAAATTACGACATGAGTGTGATTGATTATTTTGAACAAGTAACTGATAAAGATGGTGCAGTAATGGCAAGAAGAATTGCCAAAGAAGAAGGATTATTTTGCGGATATAGTGCCGGAAGTTGCTTACAAGGATTAATACAACTTAAGGATAAACTTAAAAAAGATGATTTGGTAGTTTGTATATTTCACGATCATGGCAGCCGTTATGTAGCCAAAATTTATAACGATCAGTGGATGATGGAACGTGGCTTTTTAGATGTAAAAACTTTTAAAGATATTGTTAGTGGCAGAATTCATAAAAAGCTAATAACAGTACAACCTTCTCAAACAGTAGCAAATGCAGCGGAGCTAATGAAAAAATATGATATTGAACAAATTCCAATTTTTAGTGAAGGTGAACCCATTGGCTCTGTAAGCGAGAATGGCTTATTTCAAAAAATATTCAGTAATCCTGATATTAAACACGCTCCCGTTGATACTGTGATGGAACGTGCATTCCCAGTTGTAGCTTTCGATACTCCGGTTGAAAGATTGGGCAGCTTAATTACAAAAGATAATGGTGCCGTTTTAGCTAAAGATGAAAAAGGCGATTATCATATTGTAACCAAGTACGATGTTATTCAAAGCTTAACTAAATAAATCAAATCATTGTGTGCTAGTTTAAATGAAGCCGTTTCCAAACATAGTAGAGAGAATTGCAGAAGCCGTTTCAAGAAAATTGGGACGAGAATCGACAATACGTAAAGTAAATAACTTTGAACAATACTTTATACTCGACCTTTCTTTCTCGTATTTCCAAAAAGCAGACAGAAATCGAAGAAATGATTATCGGAGTGGTTTTCAATATTTCAAGGACGGTGATGAAAAGAATTGTTTGATATTTAATGTATCACATTCACCGATTATGTTTTCTTTCTTAGCTAAAAACTTTGACTACAAAACATTTAAAGAGGTTGTAAGAAATACAGCCAAGTTTAGAGACAGTAATTTTATAACATATAAACACCTCAAAGAAACAAAAACTATTGCAGAGAAAGAGACGGAAACTTTTCTTATTGAATTAGAAAAAGTCGGAAAGTCTCGTTTTGATAAAGTAGCTTTTTCAAAGAATAATTCATCGGAAAAAGGAATTGGAAACATATTTTCGATAGGCATAGCTAGAGACTTTAACGAAACCCAAATAGATGAAATAATAGAAATGTCATGGGAGTTATTTATGTGGCTCTATCCGAGTAAACCACTTTTTGGTCGAAACGCATCACTTAACAGAAATCTACAAAAATTAGAGAGAATATGTGAAGTAAGTAGTATCCGAAAATTGCCAAAAGAAATAATTGGAACTAAGTGTAATGGACCAATTGAAGGAGCCCATATTAAGCCTCACAAACTTGGTGGCAGTGATAAACTTGAAAATGGACTTTGGCTTTGTTCAACACACCATAAACTAACTGAAGGAAAAATAAAAGGCAATAGAACAATGGACAAAATAAAAGTGAGCTACTCCGACCAAACCAGCACACAACATTAGATTTGCCGCAAATGTGGCTGGGCAGAATAACAATTCCACACCTGCAGCAATCCAGTTCGTTTGCTGCAATGTTAAACGACCACCCAATCATGGTAAACAGGTTAACATTCCATTGCTGATTTTTATAAAAAATATGACAAAGACAGAAGACATAACACATTTTGCTCCGGAACTACATATTCCCAATGGGACAATTGAAATTGACTTTTACAAAAAATTCGGAGCAACTGAAAATTTTTGCTTTCGCAACGATGATGGAAGTATTCATGTTGCTGAATTGGAAATTAACGGAGCAATTTTTCATGTGCACGAAACAATGCGTGATGCTCTTGAGCCAATAAGTGCAAAAGGTGTAACATCGGTTATCGGATTGTTTGTTCCTAATGTAGAGGAAGTAATGAATAAAGCTATTCAGGCAGGAGCAACAGAAATCAATCCTACAACAGACCACGATTATGGCTACAGACAAGGGATGTTTAAAGATCCTTTTGGACACTATTGGCAAATACAGAAAAAAATCTAACTGAACAGCAAAATAGCACTGCTGGCAACACGGTGTTTGTCGCAAGTGCGGCTGGGCGGAATAACAATTCCACACCTCAGCAAGCCCAGTTCGTTTAAAAGTTATTTATCAACGCTATTCTCTAAATCTATTATTTTTTCGAATAACAATTCGTATTCCTTATTAGCTGCTTTTATTTGCTGCTGAAGAAGCGTATATTCTTGCTCTAATTGCAAAAACTTGTTTTTGTCTTTATAACTTTCAGGATGCGAAAGAGCTAATTCAACATCAATTTTTTTATTATTCATCTTCAAAATATCTTCTTCCAATTTTTGAAATTGACGTTGTACTTTTTGCAATTCTTTTTTCTGTTCTTTACTAATATTATTTTGTATTGCTTGAACAGGTTTCGGTTTTTCTTCTATTATGGCAGGCGTAGTATTATCAACAGCAATTTGTTCTTTTTTCCTTATTAATTCTTGCTTAGCCATTCTCTCTTTCCATTCAACCCATTCGGCATAAGTTCCCTTAAATTCTTTTATTTCATAATCAACTATTTCCCATATTTTATTAGCAGTTTGAGAAATAAAGTATCGATCATGGCTCACCAAAATATAACTTCCTTCATATTTATTTAATGCCTCTGCTAATAGTTCTACCGAATGCATATCTAAGTGGTTGGTAGGTTCATCTAATAACAAAAAATTACTTTTACTTACAATTACTTTAGCTAAAGCCACTCTTGCTTTTTCTCCTCCACTTAATACTTTAATTCTTTTATCGGTATCATCGCCACTAAACAAGAAACAACCCAAAATAGTTCTTAATTCTAAATCGGTTTTATTGCTACCACAATGTTGCATTTCTTCCAAGATAGTATGATTAAGGTTTAATGCCTCTAATTGATGTTGGGCATAAAAACTTTCTTGTACGTTATAACCCCAATTTCTTTCGCCGATAAATGATTCGGCTCCTGCAATCATTCTTAAAACGGTTGATTTACCCTTTCCATTGGCACCAATCAGAGCAATTTTATCGCCTCTATTGATTTCGGCATGGGTGTTCTGAACGATTTGAATATCATTAAAATTTTTTGAAACATCTTTCAGTTCACAAATAATTTTTCCGGGTTGTTTATCTATTTGAAAGTTAATTCTAATATTTGGTCGTTCTATTTCAGTTTGTTCAATTCGTTCCAATTTATCTAATCGTTTCATGGCACTTTGTGCGGCAGCAGCTTTAGTAGCTTTTGCTCTAAAACGCTCTATAAACCGTTCTTGTTGCCGTATATAATCTTGCTGATTTTCGTAGGCTTTCTGCTGTAACTCTATTCTTATTTGCTTTTCCTTTTCATAAAACTCATAATTGCCGGTATAAATATGCAGTTGTTGTTGATAAAGTTCAACAATTTTATTAACCATTCTATTCAGAAAAAATTTATCGTGACTAACAATTACTACACTTCCCTGATAATGTTTTAGATACTTTTCGAGCCATTCAATAGAGGGTAAATCCAAGTGATTGGTAGGTTCATCCAATAACAGCACATCGGGTTGTTGTAAAATCATTTTTGCCAATAAAACCCTCATACGCCAACCACCACTAAATTCTTTGTATGGCCTTTGTAAATCGGCATTAGAAAAGCCCAATCCTTGCAACACTTCTTCGGTTTTATGATGAATAGTATAACCGCCCAGTATTTCTAATTCGTGTAATTTTTCCGAATAGAGATGTAATAATTTTTCATCCGATGTTTGTTCTAATTCTTTTCCCAACAATTCTATTTCTTTCTCAATATCTTTTACTTTTTGAAATGCTCCCATTGCTACTTCTAAAATAGAATCGTTGGTATCGAAACTCAATAAATCTTGATGCAAATAGCCAATAGATGTTTCTTTGCTTTTTTCCACAGTTCCTTTAGAGGGCAAATACTCTCCTACCAATACTTTTAACAAGGTAGATTTGCCGGTTCCATTATAGCCAATTAACCCAACTCTGTCTCCCGGATGTATATGCCATGTTGCTTCTTCAACAATCACTCTTGCCCCAAATTCAAAAGTTACATTTTGTAAACCAATTAGCATTATTTTGTTTTTTGGCTGCAAAGGTAATTGCCACAGCTACATTTTTAAGTAGTTTTGATAATTGAATCCAAGAAAATGAAATTATTTTTCGTATCCCTACTATTAATTGCCAGTATAGCTTGCAATAGCAATAAAATACCTAATAACGGTTTATTATCTACTGCAAAAAATATAAAACCTTCTTTAAGCATAACATTCGATAGCTCTATCAATAAATTAGTAACCAATTATTTTCATTTGAAAGATAATTTTATTACCGAAAATGATAAGCTAATTAATTTTTATGCCAGCGAAATACAGAAAAATGCAGATTCGTTAAATTTTGCCGAATGCAAAGCCGATTCTATTACTACCGAATTAGCAAAAATTAATGCAGAAAGTATTAGTGCAGAAATGCAAGCATTATTAGAAGAACCCAATATTAATTCGAAAAGAAAATCCTTATACTTAGTAAGTGAAGAAGTGTTTGATTTATTAAAAGTGATGCAATACGATAACCAGAACGTGTATAAATTATATTGCCCCGATGCACTTGATGGATCCGGAGCAAATTGGCTAAGTAAATCAACAGATATTCGTAATCCATATTTACCCAAAACAATGCTTACCAATGGCAAAGTTATTGATACATTGCATTTTTAAACATTGACTTCAGCAATAAAAGATTGGTAATACGTTTGTACTTGCCGGGTATATTTTTCTGCAAATTGCAACAGCTTATTCTCCCATTGCAAATGTTTTTCTGCAAATGCAATTAATTCATCTGCTATCACCGATCCATTTCGCCCCGTACTTCTTAAATGAGCAGATGCTGCCACTTCAGCCATAGTTTGTAAAATATTTTCTAACTTTTTTAATTTGCCATTGCATAAACTTAAATCCATTTTATCGGCACTGGGCTGCAACTGTTTCATAACAAAATATTGTTTATTAAACTGTAGCGGTTGTAATAAAGCAGGTGAAATGTGTTGCATCATTTCTTGCACAAATACAATTCTTTCTGCCTCGTTATTAAATAGGGGTTGCTGTTGCACATATTGTTGTAAACAAGCGACTTTTGATTCTTTCATATCTAATAATACAAAAGATTTTTCTTGCATTTTTTTTGCCAAAATAATATATCTATCTACTCCAATACTTCCCGTACCTGCTATTCTTATGGCAGCATCTGTGAAAACATATTTACCATTATGGTATTGATTGCTCCATTTATTAAAAAATGTTTTTAGTGCATTTTTAGTCCGTTTAGTAAGTGCTATTGTTTTTTGATCATCAATTAAAAGCATTTTACCGTTTTTTGTTTTAATTGTATGCGACTTGATTAAATCTGAATTAGATCTTTCACTTACTTGCACTATTAACTGCTTTAAAATACCACTGGCAGTATTTCTTTCAATAACCAATGATTTCCCTTTTTGCAAATTTTTTATATACTCGGATAAGAAGGAAGCCGCTATTTTTTTAGATTTTAATTTAGATAAATGCATATCCTTCGCAGCTAAAAAAATACTGGTAAGCATACGCGATATTTCCCAACTAACAGGTGCTAAAACGGCTTCATCAAAATCATTCAAATCAAAATATTCTAATTTATTATCTCCTTTATACGTGCCAAAATTTTCAACGTGCAAATCGCCGCAAATCCACGATACAGTTTCATCTTCCCAATTTTGCCAATGTGCAAAATCTTCATAAAACAAATGACAAGTTCCTCTAAAAAACCTAAATGCCGATTGCTTCATGGCTTTATATTTAAAAAGCAATAATTGCTGGTTTCTATCCTTATTATACTTTTGTATGCGATGCCAAACTGTACTCATAAATAAATTATTAAATGCCCTATTTTATTGATCAATGTAATAAAAAAATATGGATTACCGATAATCTAAAACGTATAATTTCATTAGTTCCGTCGCAAACTGAACTATTATTCGATTTAGGATTGAATGAAGAAGTAATAGGTATTACAAAGTTTTGTATTCATCCTACAAGTTGGTTGCGTGAAAAAGCTCAAATTGGTGGAACTAAAAATATTAATATCGAAAAAATACAATCTTTACAACCCGATTTAGTAATTGCCAACAAAGAAGAAAATGTAAAAGAACAAATTGAAATGATTGAAAAATTTTGTCCTGTTTGGACAAGCGATGTACATAATGTAACCACCGCTATTGAAATGATTCAATCAATTGGGATGATTACACAAAAGCAGGCTGAAGCTGATACAATGATAGCTACACTGAAAGATAATTTTTCAAAAAATAAACCCAATTTTCCCTTATTAAACGCATGTTATTTAATTTGGAAAGATCCGTACATTACAGTTGGTGGAGATACTTTTATTAATGATATGAT
>JAKAJX010000246.1 GCA_021824855.1 Bacteroidota bacterium
GAAAAGAAAAAAAGTTGCGGAATGGAATAGTATAAAAATAATCCTGCTATAAAATAATACAGCAGGATTATAACATAGATTATTTAATAATTACGGCATTATTATTAAAGGACTGCCACCTACAATTTCTACTAATTCTAAATCAAAAATTAAATCTTTGCCGGCTAATGGATGATTAGCATCTAATACAACTGCTTCCTCTTTTATTGCAATAATAACTACCGGAAATTGTTGTCCGGATTGATTACTCATATTTAATTGCATTCCAATTTCGGGTACTAAATCGGCAGGGAAATTTGATTTAGGAAATTCAACTATCATATCTTCTTGTACGGGTCCGTATGCTTCCATAAATGGAATATCAATAGTTTTCTTTTCGCCAATACTCATGCCTGTTACACCGGCATCGAAACCTGCAATTACCATTCCGCTCCCTACTTCAAATTCTAAAGGTTCTCTTCCGGCAGAGGAATCAAAAGTAGAACCATCGTGTAAACGACCATGATAATGTATTTTAACTTTATCACCTTTTTTTACTTGTTGCATTGTACTTGTTTTAATTAATAATTTTTTATCGGCACCATGTAATTTTCATTTTTAATGATCATTTACAGCCTTTAAAATTTCGGCAAAGTACATGCTTTCTTAGTATCCCCCCAATTAATTTTATATCTTTCCTAATCAACTAAAATGTGGCAATGAAAAAGTTACTCTTCTTTTTTATTTTATTGGTTGTTTATATGCATATACCGGCTCAAGTGGTTATACCTGCTGCACAACGAACTGAACTATATGTTCCCTTATTAAAAGGCAAACGTGTGGCTATATTTGCCAATCATACTGCCACTATTGGAAAAAAGCATTTGGTAGATAGTTTATTACAAATTGGAATACACATTGTAAAAGTATTTGCTCCTGAACACGGATTTAGAGGCATTACCGATGATGGCAAATTTTTAAACGATGATATAGATAGCTCCACCCATATTCCGGTTATTTCTTTATACGGAAAAAAATTAAAACCTACTCCCGATGATTTGCACGATGTAGATATCATGTTATTCGATATTCAGGATATAGGTACAAGGTTTTATACATTTATTTCTTCTTTACAATTATGGATGGAAGCTGCTTTTGAAAACAGCAAAGCTTTAATAATTCTTGATCGCCCCAATCCCAATGGGTTTTATGTAGATGGACCGGTTTTAGATACTGCCTATAAAAGTTTTGTAGGTATGCAGCCAATTCCCATTGTATACGGATTAACCATTGGTGAATACGCAAGAATGATTGCAGGTGAAAAATGGCTGAGCACTAAGTTGGCCAATAGGCAATATCAGCATAACGTAAAAAATAAAAAACTGAAAGATTCGGGTATTTATTTTAAAGTAATTAAGTGTGCCAATTACACGCATAAAACCAAATATATATTGCCTATAAATCCATCTCCCAATTTACCCGATATGGCAAGTGTATATTGGTATCCCAGCAATTGTTTATTCGAAGGAACCATACTTAGCGAAGGCAGAGGAACCAAGCATCCGTTTTGTATTTTTGGTAATCCTTTGTTGCCTCAAACATTATATTCATTTATTCCTACAACTACCGTAGGAGCAGCAGAACCTAAATTTAAAAATCAAATATGTTATGGATGGAATTTATACAATAGCAATACGAATATTCTTCTACAAGAAATTGATAATAAAATTCAACTAAAATATCTTATTCAAGCCTATCAATTATTTCCTCAAAAAGAACTTTTTTTCACTAAAAACAAATTAAAAAATGGCAATACCGTGTATGCAATAAATAGGTTAGTAGGGAATGCTTCATTGGTAGAGCAAATTAAACAAGGTAAATCCGAAGCAGCAATAAGAGCCGGTTGGCAGCCACAATTAAATGCATATAAAAAAATTAGAAAGAAGTATCTCCTATATTCCGATTTTGAGTAGAACGGAAATTTTACATTTGCAAAATGGAGTATAAAAATGTAAGAATAATTTTCATGGGTACACCCGATTTTGCTGTTGCCTCTTTAGATGCTTTAGTAAATGCAGGTTGTACTATTGTTGCCGTTGTAACTGCGCCGGATAAACCCGCCGGACGTGGAATGAAATTAACCGAAAGCGCCGTAAAAAAATATGCTATTACCAAAGGACTAACCATTCTGCAACCGGAGAAATTAAAAGATCCCAATTTTATTGCTACACTGCAACAACTAAAAGCCGATATGCAAATTGTTGTTGCATTTAGAATGCTGCCGGAAATAGTTTGGAATATGCCACCAATGGGTACAATAAATGTTCATGGCAGTTTATTGCCCAAATATCGGGGTGCAGCACCCATTAATTGGGCTATTATTAATGGCGAGAAGGAAACAGGAGTTACTACATTTAAGCTAAAGCATGAGATAGATACAGGCAATATATTATTGCAAAAAAGTTTTGTAATAGATGAGGAAGATACAGCCGAAATAGTACACGATAAAATGAAGTTAATAGGTGCCGAAGTATTGATAGAAACTATAAAAGGATTGGCTTCGAGCAATTTAAAAGAGATACCTCAATTGTTAGTCAATCATCCCAATACTATAATACCTCATGCCCCGAAAATTTTTACAGAAACATGTAATATTAATTGGAATAAATCTGTCGGCGAAACATATAATTTAATTAGAGGCTTATCTCCCTTTCCCGGAGCATTTACTTATGTAGATGGTAAATTGTTTAAAATTTTTCGTAGTAAAAAAGAGTTGGCTTTACATCAATTTCCAAATGGTAAAATAGTAACCGATGGAAAAACATGTATAAAGTTTGCATGTGCAGATGGGTTTGTTATAGTGCTTGAACTGCAATTGGAAGGAAAGAAAAAAATGAATGTTGAAGATTTTTTGCGTGGATATAAAATAAATGATCAACTATCCAACAATAAATACTAATAGCCCATTATATATAAATCCTTTAACTCGTTGATTCTGCAAATTTGGTTATCTTCAAATACTTATTAACTGAAGAAATTTTTGTGCTATGACAACTCAAGAGATTATTTCAATTATTGAACAATCTAATACAGAAAAAATACGCTTTGCTGTAACTGATATAGATGGGGTTTTACGCGGAAAAATTATTAATAAAGATAAATTTTTTAAAGGGCTGCAACAGGGTATAGGTTTTTGTAATGTAATTTTTGGATGGGATAGTAATGATGTTTGTTATGATAATGGAACAATAAGCGGTTGGGATACAGGATATCCGGATGCATTTGCCCAAATTGATTTAAATACATTTAGATTAATTCCATGGAACGATGATACCCCTTTTTTCTTAGCCGATTTTAGTAATGATGAACGTTTACAAACAGCTTGCCCTCGTACATTGTTAAAAAAAATTCAACAACAAAGTATTGAATTAGGATTTTCTCCGGTTTTTGCAAAAGAGTTTGAGTGGTTTAATTTTAAAGAAACACCACAAAGTTTGTACGATAAGCAATATGCAAATCCTACACCTTTATCTCCCGGAATGTTTGGCTATTCAATTTTAAGAACATCTGAGCATCAAAATTTTTATAACGATCTTTTTCATTTGTTGCGTCAATTTAATGTGCCATTAGAAGGTTTGCATACCGAAACAGGAAATGGAGTATATGAAGCTTGTATTGAATATACCAATGTATTAGAAGCGGCAGATAGAGCAGTGCTCTTTAAAACAGGTGTAAAGGAAATTGCCTATAAACATGGAATTGTGGCCAGCTTTATGGCTAAATGGAATAGCAATTTGCCCGGATGTAGTGGCCATATTCATCAAAATTTATTTGATTCAGCCGACAATAACTTATTCTTCGATGCAAAAGATAATAACCATATCAGCAATATTTTAAAGCATTATATTGCCGGTCAGCTATACTGTTTGCCTCACATTATGCCCATGTTTGCACCTACTGTAAACAGTTATAAACGGTATGTGTCGGGTGCTTGGGCTGCTACAACCATTAGCTGGGGAATTGAAAATAGAACTACAGCTTTAAGGGTTATTAATCATGCCCAAAATTCTTTGCGGTTAGAAACAAGAGTGCCCGGTGCCGATGCTAACCCTTATTTGTCTATGGCTGCCAGTCTTGCATCGGGTTTATACGGCATTAAATATCAATTGCCATTAAGTGTAGAAGCAACTATGGGCAGTGCTTATAATAATAGCGAACTTCAGCAATTACCCAAAACATTGGCCGATGCAACAGAATTAATGAAACATTCGGCAGTTGCTAAAGAATTATTTGGAGATGCTTTTGTAGATTATTATGTACGAACCAGAGAATGGGAATGGAAGCAATTTACACAGCAAGTAACAGACTGGGAAATGAAAAGATATTTTGAAATTATCTAACAGAATATTTAACCCATTTTGCATCATTTATCACCCTTAATTATCATTACACTCAATGTCGTTTATAGATTTTATTTCCATAGTAAAAGAAGCATGGCAAGCATACGATAATACCAGACCTATTGCACGAATCAGTGATATTAGTGCTCAGGTTTCAACCAATCATGTATATAAAATAACTTTTGCCGATAGAAGTTTTATAGTTGCCAAACTTTCTTATTTTGGTAAGTATGAACATTTTCTTGAAGACCATAGCATTATCAATGCGTTATCCAATAACCTTCCTGCTCCTTTCGAAAATTTTTTAGCCCGCTCTTTAATGAAAGGAAATGCTTTATTTGTATATCGTTTCCAAAACAAAATATTAGATGCTTGGGTAGTTTTTTATAGACCTATTCAAATTAAAAAGAAACTGCCAAGAAGATTATCTGACAATCAGATTGAAAAATTAGGGGAACAAATGGCCCTTTTTCATAAAGCTTGTTACCAAATACGCAACACTTTGCCGGCCTCTTCTAAAACACTAAAATTTGATATAGATTATTTATTGCGAATATTAGAAACCGATTATGGAAAGTTTGAACACAGACAAAATGAAGCTATTATAAAAAAACAGTGCAATTTGTTTTTAGAAAATAGGGAATTACTTAATGCACCTGCATTTGATAAAATACCTGTTTTTGTTGATTGGAATATTGGTAATTTTTCCGTGAGTAATTCTTTAAAACTTTTTTCAAGATGGGATTACGATTGGTTTAGAATGAGTACCCGAATAATGGACTTTTATTTTTTTAGTAGAGTTGTTTCGGATATTGGCGATAGAACTGTGTTTAGTTATGTAATAGGACCTTTAATGGAAGAAAGATTTTTAATTTTCTTAAAAGCATATCATGCTATTTATCCATTAACTGTTGCCGAAATTCTGTTTATGAAAGAAGCTTATCGGTTTTTTATTTTAAATTATGTAATAAAAGATGGAAGACATTTCTTTCACGAAATATTTGCCACCAAACTGCAAAAAGAAGCGTATGAAATTTATTTTCCATCAATAGAAAAAGATTTCGATGCCAATAAAATAATTAAAGCTTTAAACCTATAAATCTATACCATGAAATCTACCAAATCATTTCTAAAAACTGTTGTTCATTTTAAAGCTGTTTTTTTAGATTCCTATGGTGTTTTAAAAAATTATAAAGGATTAATTGATGGCGTTCAGGATACAATTGATTTTTTGAGAAGTAAAAAAATAGCTATTCGAATTTTAACAAATGATGCATCGCGTAGTCAGGAGCAACAAGCCGAAAGCTTTACCAAAATTGGGTTGGGTGGCATTGAAGTACATGAAATTATTACGTCGGGTATGATGGCAAAACAATTTTTACAACAAAAAATTACGCATGGTAAAATAGCTTACTTAGGTACGCAAAATTCTGCACAATATATTCTTCAATCGGGGTTAGAACATATTCCGGTTGCCGATATTGATTTTGATGATTTAGCATCTATTGCCGCTTTTGTTTTTTTAGATGATGAAGGGTTTGATTGGAATACCGATATTACTAAAACCGTGAACTTATTGCGGCATAAAAATATTCCGGTAATTGTTGCTAATTCCGATAAGTTTTATCCTGTTTCAAAAAATGATGTAGCTATTGCAACCGGCGGAATTGCTAAACTTGTTGAGAGTATGTTGCATAAAAAATTTATTCATTTTGGAAAGCCCGATTCGCAAATGTTTATGTTTGCCTTTGATGAAATAAATAAATTTACCTCGTTTAATAAAAACGAAATATTAATGGTAGGCGATACTTTAGGAACCGATATTTTAGGCGGAAATAAATTTGGAGTAAAAACT
>JAKAJX010000119.1 GCA_021824855.1 Bacteroidota bacterium
TTTTTTCAATACAGCGAAGAATTTAAAAAAGAGCTTTATACCGAATTAACCAATAAAGGTTATAAAATATCAGGGTTTTCAAAATAATATTTTGTAGATTTGATTTATTATAAAATTATTGTTTAATTTTAAGCATGAAAATAGCATCTTTATTATTGAGACAATCTTATATCGATGCTTTGAGTTCTTTGTCTTATGATGGTGTAAGTATTCCTGTATTTGATGAATACGTTATTTCTGGTTATCAATTACCCGTAATACCGATTAGCACATATTTACAACCTAAAGCTTATGTATTAGTTAAAAACCAAACGGTAAACGATGCAAGTTTAAAGTGCGGTATCAACCAAAATATGAGTTTACAGTTAGATGTTGTTACGGTTTACGATTCTGATTCAGGGGGTTTTAAACTTAGTGAATTGATTGCTCAAGAAATATGTAATTTGATATTTACAGGAAATACGCTAAATATTTCAAATGCAGAATTAAACATTTGGAAAGGAGTTTTAGAAAGTACTACTAACATCAGCGAAGAAAGCCAAACAAATAGAATTTATAGAACTGTTTTATTATTAAATCATACAGTACAGCAAATTGAGTTAACAACATAAATTTAAATAAAATGCCAACAACAAGAGATTTTCAAAATGGTAAGGATTATCCAGTCTACATTTTAAAAAATACCGATTATCCTTTAACAAGCGCATTACCACCAGATGCGACAAATCCTAACTTTAAGCTTATGGTTTGTTTAAATACAAATGCTTTATCTATTCAGGTAAACGGTATTGATGTTTCATCTAAATGCTCTGACGGATGGGCTGATTCTATTCCGGGCGATGGTTCATGGAGTATCACAGCGGAGGGCGCAATCGTTCCTGTTCCTGAAACTGGTGAATTATCTGGAAATGATTTCTTTGATTTAATCACAAACAAAGAATCATTTTGGGCGGCTATTTACAACCCTGTAACAGATACTTATCGTGTGGGTGTAGCTTTCTTTACTCAGTACAATGAAAACATTGGTAACAATTCATTATATGGGTTTAATGTTACATTGACAGGTAGAGGTAAAATTTACAGATCAGTTCCAATTACTTAATCTTATTTATGATAGTAGAAATTGAAGGAAAAGAAATAGGGCTTCATTTCGGTATGTTAGCTTATGAACATGTTATTGGTAAAGCCAATGACTTTGCTAATTTGCCGATGTCAAAAGCGTTTATTGAAATATTTCATGGAGGAAGTGTTAACTATTGTTACAAAAATGGATTAAATGTTCCTGATTTTTCTGAATCATATGACTTATGCGAAATATTATTTGCTGAAGGTTTAGAAAAACAAAATTTAATTTTTTCAGAGTGGGAAAATAGTTTAGCTAATAAAAAATTGACTGAATCATTAAATCAATTAATGAACGCTAATTCAAATGAGGAACATGATGAGGGCAAAAAAAAAGTTTAGATTTTGATGAAGTAAGAAGCTTTGCGTATGGTTATTTAAATTTAAGTCCCTATGAGTTCAACGTAATGAGCCATAGGGATTATTATTTAAAATGTATTGGTTTCTTTAAAAAAGAATCAGAACGGACTAAAGAGTTAAGATTTGTAAGTTGGTTATTATTTGCGCCACATGCTAAAGAAGGGACGACAATAAATACTTTTTGGCCGTTGAATAAATCAGATAGCGAAGTTTATAAAGGGCCTGAATTTGAGCAATTAGTTGAGTGGAATAAAAAGTTTAGAGCATTAAAAACATATAAATACGAGTAATGGCAAATGCTAAATTATCGGTTGAAATTGGAGCTAAGATTGATGCTTTAAGAGATGCATTTAATCAAGCAATAAGGGAAACAAGCAAATGGGATAAAACAACCAGAGAGAAATTAATGGCTGTTGATAATGGGTTTGCTAAACTTGCCAACGAAGCTGAAAAATCATCTAATACCGTTTCTAAATCATTGGCTAAGTCTGCTATGGTTTCTGCTTCAAGCGGTCGAGCAATTACTGCTGGAACAGATAAAGCTGCTTTTGCATTAACTAACTTAGGACGTGTAGCTCAAGATGCACCTTATGGATTTATAGGTATTCAGAATAACTTAAACCCTTTATTAGAATCTTTTCAAAGACTACAAGTAGAATCAGGTTCTTTTGGAGGAGCTTTAAAAGCTTTAGGAACATCTTTAATTGGCCCTGCTGGATTAGGTATTGCACTTTCAGTTGTTAGTGCTGCAATATTATTTTACCAACAATATCAACAAAAAGCTAAAAAACAAACTCAAGAAGTTGTTGATGCTAATAAACAATACGTTGATAGCTTAACTGGTGTAAATGCAGCTTTATTAAAAGGCAATGAAAGCGCAATTAAAAATACAGAAAATGCTATTCAGCTTTATAAAGCAACTCAAGATGTAACTATTTCAATTAATGAAAGAACAAAAGCTGCAAAAATACTTCAAGAAACTTATCCTAAAACATTTAAAAACTTTACTACTGAGCAAATATTAGTTGGGCAAGCTAAAACAGCTTATGATGAACTTACTAAATCATTAATTGCTCAAGCTCAAGTAAAAGCGTTTTCTGATAAAATAGCCGAAAATTCTATTAAACAATTAGAAATTCAAGGTAGATTTAATCAAAAACAATTAGAGGTAGATAAGGCTAGAAATATTCTTTTAAATGAACAAAATAAATTAAAAATTTCAGGGCAAGTTTCTGCTGGTGATGCTCAAATTTTAGCTAAAGCAGAGGGAGATTTAGCGCAAAAAGAAAGTGATTTAGGAGATATTAGACTTGAAAGATTTAAAATTGACAAGGAAAATCTTCAACTACAAAGCGAAATAACAGATAGGATAAAAAAACAAGGAATTGCTGTTTTAGGGTTAGATAGAAATTTAAAAACTGCAAGTTCTGATCGTAATAAAATAGACCCTATTGATTTAAATGCTGCTAAAAAATTAAAAGAATTTGAGGTTAATCTAAACAAAGTAGGTTTACAATTTATAAAAATTGCTCAATCTAAATTACCTGAAACGGACATTAGTAAATTAGTTAAAGGTGAAAAGCAATTAGTTAAAGTACCATTAGAAATTGAGTTAGTTAATCCTGAAATCACTCCTGAATCGCAATTAAGACTATTAAAAGCATTTGAAGAATTAAAGCCAAAAATAAATGATGCAGTTAGTGGTTTCTTTAATTCAATACCGGATGCTTTTGCTTCATTAGGTGAAGTTTTAGCGCAAGGAGGTAATCCAATAGAAGCTTTTGGAAATGTTTTATTAGGATCTTTTTCTGATTTTTTAAAGCAGTTTGGTAAATTATTGATTGAATATGGAGCAGCAGGGTTGGGTTTAGCAACAGTAACTAAAGCATTATTAAATCCATTAACCGCCGGGCCTGCTGCTATTGCTGCTATTGCTGCTGGTATTGCTTTAGAAATTGCAGCTGGAGCAATTAAAGGTTTAATTAGTGGTGGTGGAAGCGGTCAAAGTGGAAAATCAGGAATACCAGGATTTGCAACAGGTGTAACTAATTATGAAGGCGGTTTAGCAATAGTAGGAGAAAGCGGAAGGGAATTAGTACAATTACCGACAGGTTCGTCGGTTATACCAAATTACAAAACAGAATCAATGCTAAATGGAATGAGTTCAAAAAATAATTTAAATGTTGTTTTTGATACTTTGCGAATTACTAACGATGCTATTTACATTGCAGCTAAAAAAGGGGCTGAAAAATTGGGTAAAATTATATGATAATTACTGTTGATACATTTATAGTTGATTACACTACTTATACGGTAACTTATACAATTACTTATGATACTGTATTAGGGAGGTTTAAAGTTGATACAACATCATCAACAGGTTATTTAATACCTAATGGCATAAAGCTTAATTTAACATTTACAGAAAGAGGTAAATTGCCAGATGATTTTATTACATCTTCATGTGATGGAAATACTAAATTATCATTTTATGCTGATGTGTTTTACCCTTTTGCTTATTTGGTTGAAGAACAAAATTCAACTGATTGCGGCTATGCAGGCCCTGTTACACCGCCAGCAACAAACCCAACGCCGCCTGTTTGCGATACCGTTATAACTTTATCGGTTATAAATGAGCAATCATTAAAAGGAAATGATGGAAGTATTGAGGTAAGTATAACATCATCATTAAATGATAAGTTTAATTTGCTTTTGATTAATAAAAACACAGGGGAAGTATTGCGATCAACGGTTATTGATTTAGTAAACAATACTTTTACTTTTTCTAAACTAAAGCCATTAGATTATACAGTAAAAGTATCCGCTCAAAATTATGATTGCATAACTACTCAAGATGCAACAGTTGAAAAGTACGATTATTACGAAAAGTATTATTTTTTGTTTTGCGAAAAAAGATTTGATAAAAGAGAGATAAGGCTATCTATCAAAAAGTTAGGTTATTTAAGTCCAGCTATTGAGCTTGATAATGCCGGAAAAGTAGCTGCTGAAATTAATTATCCCGGAGAATCAAGCAAAGAAAAATTTACGCCAGTTTTAGGCTCTGAGTGCAATATTAAATTAATTTCTGATGCAGTATTAGCTATTGAAGATATTTATACCGATGAAGAAAAAAGATTCTTATTAGAGCTTAGATACAACGACACACAAGATTTAATTTGGACAGGTTTTATTTTGCCAGACCAATCTATTGAGCCATTTACCGCATTACCTTATGAAGTTAGCTATAAGGCATCAGATGGGATAAAAGTTTTAGACAATATCGATTTTGATTTGATTAATGGTAGGATGACTTTTTTAGAAGGTATTAAATATTGTCTTGATAAAACTGATTTAAGTTTAGGGTTTAAAGTTTTAATAGACTTTAAAGAAACAAATGAAGGCGACAATGTTTTGCTTAACGGATTGTTTGTAAATAATTACTCTCAAAACGTGGTTGTAAGTGAAGGACAATGGAAATATAATGGTACGACTTACACATTGCCGTCAGACCAAACCATAGCATTACCAACAACAACAAAAAAGCGTTTAACTTATTTTGTATTGATTGATTATGTTGGTGTATTATATTACTCAGGAACGGATGATTTTATACCAGGAATACCTAATTATCCAAATGGAGTTATTTTAGCCGAGATATTACAAGAAGGTTCAAAAGTAACTATTAAAAGAACGCCAAACTATGCTAATGAGCCTTTAAACTATCACACTTTTGATATTTCAAGATTTATTGATAAGGATGGTAAATACACTAATTGCTATGATGTATTATCTTATTTATGCAAGCAATTTACAGCGCAAGTAAAGCAATCAGATGGATTTTGGGTGATTGAAAATACAGGGTATAAGGCAAGGTCATACGGCAATCTAAAAGAAACCGCTTATGATAATGGTTTAAATTTATTGTATCAAAATAAAACGGTTAATTTATCATTAAATGCAGATTGCGATCAATCAAATAAAATATTATCCGGCTCTCAAATATCAATAGGGGCAGGTTATCAAAAATCAATAGTTAATCAAATTATTGGTTATCCACAACCCAATGTATTAAATGGTGATTTTGAGTTATGGCAAGATGACGGAGGTAGATTAGTGCCATCTAATTGGGAAATAAAAAAACCTTACAATTACTTTAATAGGGGTTCTAAATTTAAGCGTGTTTATGACCCAACAACAGGCAAAGTGATAACCGAAGAAGATGGAACATATTACTTTAACTTTCAAAGATTGCCAAAAGGTAAATACCCTATAAATTCATTATTATGCACAATAAAATCATTTCCTGTTGCTGTATTTACTAAAGAAGTAATTACATTGTCTTTTCAAGTTATATTTGGAAATTTTATTGATGGAATAGATTTTTCAAGAACAAATTGTTTTATAGGGTTTAGATTTAGGCTTGGAAATTATATTTGTTCAAATTTTATAGTAGGACAAGGGGAGGTTGATGCGAAATGGTTTATTGATGATGGTTCTAATAAATATTTATTTTACTATAAAAACTTAAATAGATTAAATGACCCAAGCTATGAGCCAATAGGAGACAATACCACTTCTTCTTTTGATTTGCCTCCAGTTCCAATTCAAGGATTTTTTACTATTGAATTATCAAATTCTAATTTTATACAAGAAT
>JAKAJX010000224.1 GCA_021824855.1 Bacteroidota bacterium
AAGAAATTAAAAGCATTTTAGAAGTAAATACTAAAATGGCTTTTATTACAGCTGGAATGGGCGGAGGTACAGGAACCGGCGGTGCACCTATTGTAGCACAGGTTTGTAAAGAATTGGGTATTCTTACAGTGGGTATTGTAACTACTCCTTTTGCTTTTGAAGGTCCTCGCCGAATGAAACAAGCGGAAGAAGGTATTAAACAACTTAAACCTTATGTAGATACTTTACTTGTTATTAGCAATGATAAGTTGAGAATGCAGTATGGTAACTTAAAAATGAAAGAAGCTTTTTCTAAAGCAGATAATGTTTTAGCTACTGCTGCCAAATGTATTACCGATATTATAAATAGTCGCGGACATATTATTGTTGATTTTGCCGATGTTTGCACTGTAATGAAAAATGGTGGTGTGGCTATTTTAGGTAAAGCTGAAGTAGAAGGAGAAGATAGAGCACAACGAGCTATTGAAGAAGCATTAAACTCTCCTTTATTAAATGATAATGATATTCGTGGTGCAAAATGGATATTAATTAATATTAATTCGGCAGAAGGCGAAGATGAATGTACTATGGATGAGTTGGAAATTATCAATAATTATCTTCGTATGCAAACAGGCGAAAATACCGATGTAATTGTGGGTATGGGTTACGATAATTCGCTCGATAAAAAAATTGGTATTACTTTAGTTGCAACCGGATTTGATGCAAGAGATCCTTTTGCCAAACCTTCTTCTTTTAAAAAGCCTGAACCTAAACTCGAAAAAATTGTAATGACTTTAGGCATTGAAGGCGAAGAAAAAAAGTTAACGGAACAATCGCAACAAACTTTATTGCAACAAGCAATTCCTTTTGAAGAAAAAGATGAATATGCTCCGCAATTAAAAGAAGAAGTGGTAGAACCGCCAACAATAAATATTTTTAGCACTACCGAATTAAATGCTATCACTGCCGAAAGTAGTAATACAATAGAATCAGAAACTGCAGAAAAAATTCATTTTGAATTAAGCACTGAAATAACCGATACTGTTTCGGCAAATTCTTTAACTGTTATAGATCAACCTGCAGAATCTGAAACGAAACCGGAAGTTGAAGAAATTAAATTGGTTGAAAAGCCAATGATTGCTGCATCTGCATCGCATAGCTTTTTAGCGAAGCCGTTTAATATTTATGCCGAGCCTGTTCATCAACAACAAAATAATCAGCCGATAAGTAAACCTGTTGAAGAGCAAGAAACAATAAAGCAACCATCTTTTGAAATGCATATTGTTGAAAAAGAAGCAGCAGCAGAAGCTATGCAATTTACAATGAATGAAAAGCCCGAAATAACTACTACTCCAATTGTTGAAAGTAATTTGGGTTTTGATGAAGCAGAAGAACAACGACGTAGAGCTGCAGAAAGAATTCAAAAATTGCGTAATCTTTCTTTTAATATGAATACGGCCGATCCTAATAATGAATTCGATTCTGTGCCGGCATATATTCGTCGCAATATGGAATTGTTTGGTAATACGCTAACTTCTGTAGAGAATTTTTATAGCAAATACACAGTAGGAAAAGATGAAAATAACAACACGCATATTTCTACCATCAATACTTTTTTAGATGGTAAAAAACCGGATTAATTTTTTTCGAAGAAAAGTTTGATAGTTACGAGCCCGCTGATGTTTATCAGCGGGATTTTTTTTGCTGTAAAGTTTTGTAACATATATTGGGCTTAGCTTGCATCGTACTCTTCAACTTTTGAGTTTGAATAAATAAATAAAAAGCGTTGATTAATCAACACTTTTTATTTTGCATATTTTCAATTTTATAAACCGCCATCAACTATCCAAACTTTATTAGGATTATCATTTCTCAAAGCTAATTTGAACGATTTTGTATTGCCATTGGTTAATTTAATTTCATACGGAACAAATTCGCCGGGGTAAATTCCTGATTTAAACGGTTCGCCAATTTTTATCACCTGTAATCCGCCATAAAAATCTCCTAACATTTTTTTAGAAACAAAATTGTATTGCGTCCAAACTTCTTTATTCGAATCAAAATCTTTTTTAGATAATGCTTCAAAAATTAGTTCGGCTGCTCTTTTACTGCTGATATTACTGAATGTTTCGTTAGCAACATTGAGATTTAACTCTTGCCATTGAACACCATTCGGTAAGGTAATTGCGAATGCAGTTGGTTCAATGTTAATATCGTAATTAATATTTTCGATATTTAAAATCAAAGTCTCTGTTTTGTTTTCTAATAAATAAACCTTTAAACCTTTCAAAAGTTTTGTTTTGTTATCAAAAACATATTCACGCCTGTTATCTGATTGTTGAATAGATGTATTTTTTAAATAATCATTCAAAAAATTTCCTTGTGCTTTAGAAGTAATGGCAACAAATATTTTACCCTTAGATTCACTCATTGAAAATTTTGATCCATCATTTTCTGCATTTTCTTTTTCTTTCCATAAAATGCTGGATGGGTCTAACATAATTTTAAACCAGCCAATAAAATCAGCATTGGCATTGCCTTTTATGGCTTCTTTAGTTTCCGGCATCCATAAGTATTGATTCATGCCATCATATAAAACAACTCGCCCACTTTTTTCAATACGCCATTTCTCCGGCTTGTTAAACGATTTAATAATAGTATGTTCTACCATGTTGTATTCTTTTCCAATCAATGAAAAATTATCTTTCGGATCGGTGCGAACACCGAATTTAATTTCCATATTTTTAATTAGTTCATTAGCGTTAATGGAACTTTCAAAAATAGATATTGCCGCTTTTGCTGTATTGTTGGAAGATTTATTTTTTCCAATAAAAGGAATGATGAGAATGATGGCTGCAACAACCGCTGCAACAGATAGCCCCCTTTTAATAAAAGGAGAAAATTTTACATATTTAGTTGTGTTTGATTTCATAACTTCTTCTTTACTTAGTTGTTTAATAATGTTTTGCTTAAGCAAGAATGGAGCTGTGATTTTTGTTTTGGGATGAAGTGCTGCTAAAACATTTTTCATCTCATCAAATTCTGCTGAACAAGATTTGCATCCGGCAATATGTTGAGTTATCTTATCTGTTAATAGCATATCTGCATTGTTATCAAACAGATGGTGCATTTCATTTTTGCAATCATTACAATTCATAAATAATTTCTTTAGGATGAAAAATGATTTTTAATTTATCAATCCCATACTTAAATCTTGATTTTACAGTAGTAACGGGAAGTGCAAGTAAATCGGCAATTTCAATAAAACTCAAATCATCTACAACTCGCAGCCTGATTGTTTCTGCTTGCTCATCAGGAATATGTTGCAATAACTTTTCAATGCGCTGATATTCTTCTGTTAAAAGCAAATGGTATGAAGCATCTTTTTCCTGCAGGAATGTTGAATCGTTTGTTTTTTCAAGCGGTTCAAAAAAATGCTTCTTCACTTTTTTTTGATAATCTTTACACGCATTCGAAATACTTCTGAACAGGTAATGTTTAATGTTGTGTATGTTTGATGAATGTTTTTGGGTTCTATAAAATTTTACAAAAACATCCTGCACTATATCTTGCGAATCTGCAAGCGAACCTATTCTGAAAAATGCAAACCTGAATAGCTGATCCTGAAATTCTGATATTACTTTTTCAAATTCATTCAATTTATTACTACTGTTGGTTACTTCCATTTTTGCTATTTAAAGTATGTCTTATTATTAAAGACGGAATAAGGTAAAAAAAAGACGTAAAGAAGCAAATTTTTTTAAATCATCTACATGCAATTGCTGTATCAAAAGTTGTACAATTCTTTTTATACTGATAGCTTTTCAATTTTCATTTCACAACTTTGTTACCAAGCATCTTAGAAAATATTGTTTAAACATTTGCTTAGTTAAAACTTTAATTTCTACACAAATAACGTCTTCTTTTATAGGAAACTAAGGTTAAACAAAGTACATTTATAGAGAAATATCCTTTCAGATGAAAACATCCAAACTTGTATTCCCTATCTATTTTGCCATTGTTATATTTATTATGGGCGGAATTTTTGTAGGCTCTATTATTCTTTATAACCGATATCGCATAGATAGTCTTACTGCCAAAGAACACCACTTTGTACATACCTTTTTTAAGCTTCAAGAAATGCATAAAAGCATTTTAAGAATTAATGATATTGAACGAAATATCATTGAATACAAACAAGCTCCGGATAGGGTGCTGTATAATACTGTTAAAGATTCTATTTCTGCTTATATAAAACTACTTATAGAATCGCCCGATATTCCTCAGTATTATAGCGAAAGTGTAGAAAAACTAAATATAGCTATTGTGCAAAGAGTAATGTTTGTAGATACTTTGGTGGCATTGGCAAGTGAAAAAAAGTTCGATAAAGTAAGTACTCTATTTCATAATGAAAGGGCAATAAAGGAAAGATTGAATGTGGCAGATGCCAGAAATGAGCTTAGCGGTACTAATATGAATTTAATTCACCAATATGAAGATGAAGAAATTCAATTAGCCGATAAATTGTGGAAGATATATATTGCTGTAGCTTTCATTTTTGCCATATTACTTACTATAGCATTTGTTAGTTTAATTAAGCATATTAAAAAAGTAGTAGTATTAAATAAAGATCTAAAATTATTATCGGATGTAGTTACACTCTCTACCGATGCCATTATGGTAGCAGATACTTCGTTAACCATTATTTATTGGAACAAGGCTGCAGAAAAATTGTATGGCAGATTACAACACGAAGTAATTGGCCAACCCTTATCTTTTGCAATTGGCTGTCGCAATACTAAAGAAGAAATTGAAACTATTTTGGATATTGTTCATCAAAATGGGCATTGGACAGGCGAACAGCTTAATACAAATGCCAATCAATTGCCTTTAACTGTTTTAGCTACCATCTCGGTTTTAAAAGATAGGCATGGTAAAATTATAGGCTATCATTCAATCAATATCGACTTTGCCATAATGAAAAAAGAGATAGAATTAAAAAGCTATCATTCCGTTATTTTACGTAGTATAAAAGAACCAATAATTGCCTACGATAAAAACTTTACAACTACTTTATTAAACGATGCTGCAATTAATTTTTTTGGATTTGATATTGCAGATTTAACCGGAAAAAATATTAGAGATGTAATAAATGATGTTTCGGTAGATCCGGATAAATTACAAGAAGCCAGAAATAAATTAGATGCATTGGGGCAATGGCATGGCGAATTAAAATTGTACGATAAAAATAAGCAGATACATTATGTTATGGCAGATGTAAATGCAGTATATAACGAAAAAGGAGAAAAAACAGATACCGTTATTATAACAAAAGATGTTACCTACTTAAGAAAATTAGAACAAAAATTGAGAGAGTATAGCGACAAGTTAAAAGAAAAAATAAAAACACAAACTAATTTAACCGAAAGGCTGAACGAAATTATAGAGAACTCTTCGGCAATGGTAGGCATTATGGATGTACAACAAAAGCGAATGGTATATTTAAATAGCAGTGCAAGAACTAATTTATTAATCCCGGATAACATTGCGGTAAATGATATTAGTGTATATGATTTGTTTAACGTAAAAACAGAGCAAGTAAATAATGTAATAGACCAAGTATTAAGAACCGGAAAATGGCAAGGAAAAAATGAGTTATACAATTATAGAAAGCAAGCACTGCCTGTATTACAAACTATTTTTTTGCATAAAAACAATAAAGGTGAGCCCGAATATTTTTCAAGCACTTGTGTAGATATTTCCGATTTAGAAAGGAAAGAAGATGCCTTACAGAAGTTAAATAACCTTGTTCAAAATTCAAGTGCTATTATGGCTATAACCGATTTAAAATGGAATTTTATTTATGCAAACAATGCTGCCAAAACCAAATTAGGTATTAAGCAAGAAGATGATATTATAATACATTCACCCTACGAGTTTTTATCGCTTGAAGCAATTAATGAAATTGAAAAATTACAATACAAGCTGTTAGAAGAAGGTAAATGGGAAGGAGAATTTACGTATACCAATGCACAAGGCAACAGTGTTCCGGTAATACAAGTAATAACTTTGCATAAAAATAAAAAAGATATTCCCGAATATATCTCTATAACCAGCCTAGATATTA
>JAKAJX010000132.1 GCA_021824855.1 Bacteroidota bacterium
TGGTGCCAATAAAACAAAATTTTATCGCAATAAAATAGAATATACTTTTTGTAATAAACGCTTTATACCATTGGCCGAATTTAAAAGTTTAAAAGAACAAGGTATTGACCCCCATTCTTTTGGGCAATTTGGCGGATTTCATGCCAAAGGTGTTTTTGATAAAATAGTTGCAATAGATACTTGCTATTTACAAGAAGAGCCAACTAATTTACTACGTACTGCCATTGTAGATTTTGCCATAAAAAATAATTACTCGTTTTACGATATTAAATTGCATCAGGGATTTTTGAGAAACGTAATAATTAGAATAGCTTCTACCGGAGAATGGATGGCAAATATTGTTTTTGGATATGAAGATGAAGAAAAACGCGTTGGCTTATTAAACTATATTCAACAGTCATTTCCTACCATTACATCGCTTTTATATACTATCAATACCAAATGGAATGATAGCATTTCCGATTTAAATCCTGTTACTTATTTTGGAAAGGGTTATATTATTGATTGTTTAGAAGATTTTAAATTTAAAATTAGTCCTAAATCTTTTTTTCAAACCAATACACTTCAGGCAGAGAAACTCTATTCAATAGTTAGAAATTTTGCAGAATTAAATGCATCGCAAATTGTGTACGATTTATATTGCGGCACAGGAAGCATTGGAGTTTTTGTAAGTAAACAAGCAAAAAAAATAGTGGGGGTAGAAGTTGTTGCAGATGCTATTGCAGATGCCAAAGAAAATGCAGCGTTGAATAATATTTTAGACTCTGTATTTGTAGCAGGAGATGTAATTGATGTATGCGATGATGCTTTTTTTAACCAACATGGTAAACCCGATGTAGTTATTACAGATCCTCCGCGTGCAGGTATGCATGAAAAATTGATAAAAAAATTATTAGATATTGCAGCACCTATTATTGTGTATGTTAGCTGCAACCCGGCAACACAAGCAAGAGATATAGCATTATTGGATGAAAAATATGAAGTAACTAAAATTCAACCGGTAGATATGTTTCCGCATACACAACATATAGAAAACGTAATGCAATTAAAATTAAAAAATAAGTAGTAAACTTTAACAATAATGCTATTTCAATAATGAATCGTTGTTTTAGTTTTATGCCTTATTTTTTGCTTTAACTTTAAAATTTATTATACATTATATATATGACAGAGTTTAGACCCAGCAGATTTCAGATATTACCGGTTATTATCAAAAACCTTTTGATTCTTAACGGACTTTTCTTTTTAGCCCAAAATACTATTGGTAAGGAATGGATTGATATGGATGCTTTATTTGCATTACATACCTGGCAAAGTCCGCTATTTAAACCTTGGCAATTTATTACACATATGTTTATGCATGGGGGCCTCGATCATATATTTTTTAATATGCTTGCTTTATGGATGTTTGGATCGGTTTTAGAAAATTTATGGGGACCGAAAAGATTTCTTACTTTTTATTTAGCCTGCGGATTAGGTGCTGCTTTGGCACACATGGTTGTATTGTTTTACGAAAATCAAACCTTAATTACACAGTTCAATGCGTTAGACCCCGTTATGCAACAATCTGTTAAACTTCAATTTTACGAAAAACTTAATGAAGCAACTATTGGTGCATCGGGTGCTGTATTTGGTTGCTTAGCTGCTTTTGGATATTTGTTTCCCAACACATACGTATATTTTTATTTTTTAGTACCCATTAAAGCCAAATGGGTTGTTTTAGGCTATACAGCTATTGAACTTTACAGTGCCTTACAAAATTCTGCCGGAGATAGTGTGGCACATGTTGCACATTTGGGCGGCGCATTAGTAGGATTTTTATTGGTTTATTTCTGGAACAAAAAAAATAGAAGGAACTTTTATTAGTATTTCTTTTATTTTGATAATCTTACCTTTATGGCATGAATGTTAAAAATTTTCATGCTAAAAAACAACCATTATTAGGCCAAAATAATAATGCATTAGTGATGCTTATAGTAATTAATGCACTTGCTTTTATTATACTTAATTTTTTAAAAATTGTTTATTTTCTCTCCTACGATGACGCAATTACTGCAAACAATTTTTTTCAAAAACAAATATTAAATTGGTTTACACTGCCTCCTTTAGGAGAAAAATTAATGTACAAACCATGGACGGTCTTTACCTATATGTTTACCAATATTAGCATATTGGGAATAATAAGTACCGCTCTTTGGCTCTGGGCTTTTGGTTATATTTTACAAGATCTTACCGGATACAAAAAAATATTTCCTATTTATTTATATGGCGGCTTTGCGGGTGCTGTTTTATTTTTTTTAAGTGCCAATTTATTTCCTGCTTTTTATCAAAACATTACATCAATGCCTAATTTACTTGGCGGTGGCGCTGCGGTTATGGCCATTGCGGTTGCTACAACCACTTTAGCTCCCGATTATAGATTATTTCCCTTAATTAATGGCGGCATTCCTTTATGGGTATTAACCGTAATTTTTGTAGCAATTGATTATGCAAGTATTGCAGAAAGTAATGGATGTGTTGCTATTGCTCACTTAGCAGGTGGAGTTGTTGGTTTTATTTTTATTCAACAATTAAGAAGGGGAAATGATTGGAGTATTTGGATGAATAATTTGGTAGATTGGTTTAATAATTTATTCAATCCCGATAAAAAACAAGTTTTACATAATAATACAAATTCCACTTCAACATTACCCAAAAAAAATTATACCATTACTCAACAAAAATTAGATGAAATTTTAGATAAAATTAATACCAGCGGTTATCATACACTTTCTAAAGATGAAAAAGATTTTTTAAAGAAAGCCAGTAAAGAAGAATTATAAATTATGCCTACATCAATCATCCATATCCTAAAAAAATTATTTTTCTTTTTTAGTATTTTATACAGCGCTATTTATGGATTGGCTTGCCTTACACCGTATATTAATCCCATACACTTTTTTCCTCTTGTTTTTTTATCACTTGGTTTTCCGTTTTTATTATTTGGCATGGTGCTGCTTGTTATTATTCATTTTTTTATTTATAAAAAGTATAGCTGGATTTTTTTATGTATTGTTTTATTAGGATTTAAAAACATTACATCAACTTTTGGCTTTCATCTTAAAAAAGAATTCGTTTGGGAAAAGCAACCTAATACGTTACGGCTTCTTTCCTGGAATGTGAATTATTTTTTAGACTGCCAGATAAAAAATGATACACCCAATAATCCTCGAAGAAAAATGTTCGAGTTTATAAAAAAAATCAATGCCGATGTTTTATGTTTTCAAGATTTTTCTAGCTTTTATAACGCCAAATTATTTTATCCTAATTTAGAATATATCAGAGATTCTTTACACTATCCTTATACTTATTTTCCTATTGCTTTTGTATATAACCAAAGTTGGGCTCCTGAAAAATATGGTGTAGTATTTTTTTCTCGATACCCTATAACAGATACTGCAAGAACGTGGTTTGTAGGCGATGTGGCTTCTGAAAATTTTGGATATGCCGATATTAATTTTTTAGGTAAATCCATTCGCTTTTACACGGCACATTTGCGTTCTATGCAATTACATGCACAAAAATATAATGAAAATGAAACCGGTTTTTTAAAAGCCGATACAGCTTTAATACTTCACTCTAACACTTTTAGAAAATTAAAATATTTTGATAAAGTGCATATTGAACAAGCAAAACTTATTCGAAAATCGCTCGATACTACGCATCAACCTTTTGTTTTTTGCGGAGATATTAATGCTGTTCCTTCTTCTTATGTGTATGCTACTTTAAGTAAAAATTTAAACGATGCGTTTCTTGCCAATGGCAGTGGTTTTGGAAGAACCTATGATAGTCTTTCTCCAACCTTACGTATTGATGTGGTTTTAATGAATAAACAAATACATGCTACTCAATTTTATACGCCTCGATTACATCTTTCCGATCATCTTCCAAATGTAGTAGATTTAAAATTTCAATAAACAATTTGCTACATTTATACTATGGCAAAAAGCAGTACAAAAAAAGTTTTTACTTTATTTTTTATTTTTTTAAATATTATAGTTGTTGGCTTATTCTTATCTGCCTCTTTATTGCCATGGATTAATCCTTCTGCTTATCCTTCTACCGGCTTTATTGGTTTGTTATTCCCATTTAGCAGTTTTTTATTAATTCTATCTTTCATTTTCTGGCTTATTGTAAAACCCAAGCTGGCATTCATTCCTGCCATTGCTTTATTAATTGGATGGAAACAAATTAGTGTATTCTTTGCATTTCATGGAGGAGATAATTTTTCTCTTATACAACAAGATAAATCTATTAGAATTGTTGATTGGAATATAAGAAGCTTTAATGGCTTATCGAATAATAAAGCAATTAAAAAACATACCAGAGAAGATATTTCCTCGACTATTATGCGACTCGATGCCGATGTTGTTTGTTTACAAGAATTTAATACTATTTCTAATGCGTTAGCTGAAACCAATAACATATCCTTATTCAACAAAAAATATCCTTATTACTATTTTTCAAAAGATTATACAAGTAAAAAAGGACTATATCAATCAGGTTGTATTATTTTTTCAAAAAATCCTATTATCGATTCGGGAAAAGTGAAATATAAGCCAGCCGAAAGTTTAATACATGCCACCATAGTAAAAGGCACAGATACTTTTAGCATTTTTACTACACACCTTCAATCGTTTAAATTTAATAAACAAGATTATACTGAAATTGATAAAATAAAAGACCAAGACGAAGATGCCATTATGAACTCAAAAAACTTATTTCAAAAAATGAGATTGGCATTTAAAAGAAGAGGTCTTCAAGCCAATATTGTTAAGGAAGCATTGCAACAAAACCCTTATCCAAATATCATTTGTGGCGATTTTAATGATGTGCCGAATAGTTATACTTATTTTCATATTAAACAAGATAGACAAGATGTTTTTCTAGAAAAAGGATTGGGAATTGGCCGAACATTTATTTCGCTTGCATCTACCTTACGAATAGATTATATTTTACCGGATAAAAATTTTGAAACACTTCAATTTGACATGGTTGATGAAGATTTAAGCGATCATATTTTATTAGTTGCAGATTTACGATTAAAAAAATAAATTACCTTAGCGGCAATGAAACACCTTCGCCTATATTGTTGTTACTGTTGTTGCTAATGCAACTTTAATATTACTAAACCAATAACTATTTCATTAAATAAGTATAATCAATTATGCCGCTTAAAGTATATAATTCATTAACCAGAAAAAAAGAACCATTTAATTCAATCATTGCCGGTCGCGTGGGTATGTATGTATGCGGCCCAACCGTAAGCGGCGAAAGCCATTTAGGCCATGCCCGACCATTTATTACTTTCGATGTAATTTATCGCTATTTATTATTCCTCGGATATTCCGTTCGCTATGTAAGAAATATTACCGATGCCGGACATTTTGAAGAAGAAGGCCGCGAAGCGGTAGATAAAATAAGCTCTAAGGCTGTATTAGAAAAATTAGAACCCATGGAATTGGTTCAAAAATATACTAACCTATTTCATTGGGCCATGCTGCAATTTAATAATATGCCTCCAAGCATTGAACCAACTGCAACAGGGCATATTGTAGAACAAATAAACATGATTGAACAAATTATTGCCGATGGTTATGCCTATGTTACCAATGGCTCTGTTTATTTTGATGTAGAAAAATATCATACTACTTTTTCTAAAAAAGGACTACCCTACGGCATATTAAGCGGAAGAAATATTGAAGAACAATTAGAAACAACCAGAGAATTAGATAATCAGGATGAAAAAAGAAATAAAAACGATTTTGCCTTGTGGAAAAATGCACCCGCAGAACATATTATGCGATGGAAAAGCCCATGGGGAGAAGGTTTCCCGGGTTGGCATATAGAATGTTCTGCCATGAGTACAAAATATTTGGGAGAAGAATTTGATATTCATGGTGGCGGAATGGATTTACAATTTCCACACCACGAATGCGAAATTGCACAAAGTACTGTTTGCAATAATATTACACCCGCACGCTATTGGTTGCATAATAATATGATTACCATCAATGGTAAAAAAATGGGTAAAAGCTATAATAATGTAATTAAACTAAGCGAAC
>JAKAJX010000248.1 GCA_021824855.1 Bacteroidota bacterium
TTCCGATCTATGCGTAACCTAATTAGCATTAAAAATTGTATTATAATTATAGGGATCCTAATTTTTTTTAGTTGCAAAAAAACTATAACAGTAACCAAACAAATTCCAATAACACATTCGTGGAGTTACGATTCATCATTATATGGCTATAGCAAACTAATACTTTCATCGGTTAAAGTAAATGATTCAACATTAGCTTGTTTTAACAAACAAATCATGACGTATATTAATTCCAACATGTTAAACGGTTCAACTTTTGGTGCAATATTGGGAACTTATTATGGAGAATTGCTACCGCTTTCTTTGTCTCAACGTATTGGCGTTTTCCCCATCGATTCCAATAGTTTAAGAGTTTTTTCCAGTACCAATCCTAATTGGAATTATGGAGGTTTTATATTTAGACCAATCTATTCCAATTCAACAACATCAATTAAAGGATTTCCTTTGGCAAACACTGGAGGCGGTTATCCAATTGTAAACAATAAATATATTTTAGCACCTGTTGAAATTGATTATACAAAAGAAATTGCTAAATGTAATTTAATAAGGGTTGATTCAACAAATGGAATGCCCGGTTCTGTGCAGTTTGGTGCTTCAAAAGATATTATTTTAACTCCGGCACCATCAACACTTGGTTTTAGTTCAGGAAATTATTATTCTGCTGCTTTTTTTAATCGCTTCTTTCTTACTTTATCCGATCAATTTTATCGTATTGATACGTTGGGAAATATCAAATCATTTGGATATGGACCCTTGCCAATACCCAATGGCAGAGTATCACAACTATTTGCAATTGGTAACTACTTATTTGCCATCACAGATTCGGATATATTAGTATCATCCGATTTTGGTGAAACATGGTCTGTTTTTTTAAGTAAGCCGGGCTATCAATATTTAATTCCTACCTATCAAAGTGTTGGAGGCGAACTGTATGCGTATTATTTATCGCAAATATGGAAAATTACCTTATCCGGAAGTGCATTAAAATATGTTGAATTGGATAATGATGGGTTAAAAACAAATCAAATTACCGGAATTAATAAAGTTGGAAAATATGCTTTTGTTTCCACCTTAGCTGGTCTTTATTATAGAGATACTGCAAGTTTCAATACGCCCAAATAATAAATTCTATTTTACTTTGTATATATGTTGGAATGAAAATAAAATTGTAATTCTTGTTCCTACAGCATTCTGATTAACCAACTTTGTTACCCCGAACAGAAAGTAAAAAATGGAAATAATTATCATTTCAGTTGCAGCTTTTGTTGTTGCTATCCTAACATTTTTTTCAGGATTTGGCTTAGGAACAATTCTAACACCTGTGTTTATGATTTTTTTTCCTGTTGACCTGGCAATTGCATTAACAGGTATTGTTCATTTCTGCAACAATCTTTTCAAATTGCTGTTAGTTGGACGAAAAGCCGATAAGCAAGTGCTTATCCGTTTTGGTATTCCTGCAGTAATTGCAGCGTTAATTGGCTCTTGGTTACTTTTAAACATCACCGACTTGAAACCACTTTTTGGTTATCAACTATTTGGACGGACAATTGAAGTATTTCCCGTAAAGTTTATCATCTCTATGCTGCTCATCATTTTTATATTTATTGATTCAATTCCATATTTTAATAACCTGCAATTCAGTAAGGGAAAACTTTCAATTGGTGGTGCATTGAGCGGTTTTTTTGGAGGACTATCGGGCAATCAAGGAGCATTGCGAAGTGCATTTTTAATTAAAGCAGGACTTTCTAAAGATGCGTTTGTTGCAACTGCAGTAGTGGTTTCAACCTTTGTTGATTTTACACGACTTAGTGTTTATGCTACAAGGTTTACCAAAGCAGGACTTTCCGATAATTTTACTTTAGTTATCAGTGCAACTCTATCGGCCATTATAGGTGCTTACATTGGGAATAAACTTTTAAAGAAGGTAACTATAAAATTTTTGCAACTGGTAGTAGTTATCATACTAATAATTATTTCATTTGCTTTAGGGGCAGGACTAATATAAGAATGGCAAACATAATGAGCAGAATAAGCAAAACAGTAAACCTTTGGCTGTAATATTCTGATCTCCTTTCAGTAGTTAAGGCTAATGGAAATTTTGACTTTTAGACTGACAATTTTTTTACTCAAAAAGACATTTTTTCATTTCATTTTTCCCATTTTGCAGATGGCATGCCAGTTGATTTTTAATTGTAAAATCATTTTTAATTTTTTTAAAAAAAGGAGGTAATTATGACTCTCGTAAAAAGAAATGGAAGTCTATTTAATTCATTGCCTATGCTTTTTGATGATTTCTTTAATCAGGATTTTTTTAACTGGAGAAATTCAAATTTTTCCAATACAAACACAACAATTCCGGCGGTTAATATTAAAGAAACAGCAGAAAGTTACGAGGTGGAAGTGGCTGCCCCCGGTATGACTAAAAAAGATTTTAAGATTGAGTTGGACGGAAATATGCTGACTATCAGTTCCGAAAAAACCAATCAGACAGAAGAGAAAGATACTGATAAATATTTCCAAAGGGAGTTCAGCTATCAATCTTTCCAAAGAACATTTAATTTACAAAAGGAGGTGGTAGACATTGAGAATATTAAAGCAAAATATGAGAGTGGTTTGCTTCACCTTCTAATTCCCAAAAAAGAAGAAGCCAAGCAAAAACCACCTAGGCTTATTCAAATTTCTTAATACATGGATTTGGTTCTTTGTTGAAAGTTGCCTTAGGGCAACTTTTTTTATTTTTGTCTCGCAAGTATATTATGGGTATCAACTTCATTTATACAACTGTGTTGAACATTTCATAAATTCTTCAACTGATAAAAAATTACATAAGCTACATTATAGAACTATAAAGACAATAGCAATTGAATAAGTAATATTGGAAGTATTGAAATACTACATTGATTGATGCACATTAGCTTAAAAGAATCAGGAAAAAGAATTATGGTAGAAAGGGAAATAGGATAATGTAATTTTTATCTGTTACCTTTATTTAGGATTATTTTATGTAAAACTGTATTAGAATTATTAGCCAAATAGGTGTAAACTCTTTTCACGATCAGACATACGTAAACTTGCAGGCAGTAGCATCTACGAAAATTGTAGATATAAATAAAAAAACTAAAAATGAACAATTACGAAACAGCTGTTGAAGCATTAAATACTTTGTATGCTAAAGGATATACTACCGATTTTTCTTTATTACAAGAAGCTGATTGCATTTATTGCAATAATAGTAACCATTCGTTAAATGCAGACGAATTTATCATTGATGAAGTACATCGCTTTGAAGGTAATACTGACCCAGGTGATGAATTAGTTGTATATGCTATTTCCTCCTTAAAATACAACATAAAGGGCACACTGCTGAATGCATACGGTATATATGCAGATTCTCATAACTCTAAAATTATCGAGAAACTAAAATATCATTACGAGCCAAAACTAAAACCTATTAAGAGATCTGATGAGTTACTCTCTTTAAGCAGAGAACATCATCATGCTTTATTACTTTGCTGGAAAATTAAAACCGGGCTTAAGAAAAATATTGAGGTGTCAAGAATTTACAATTATGTATTATGGTTTTCTGAAAAATATCTTCTACCTCATTTTATATTAGAAGAAAAGTATGTTTTTCCTTTACTTAATAATACAAATAGCAAAAAGGCATTAGAACAACATCAGCAATTGAAAAATTTTATTCAAAATGATAAACAAGACAATGAAAAGCTCTTGCAATTTCAAGAACTTTTAAATGAGCATATTCACTTTGAAGAAAGAATTTTATTTAATGAAGTGCAAAAAAGTGAAGGAATTGAGCACCTGCAATTGATTAAGCAGTTACAGAGTAATGAAAGATTTTGTGATAATGAAACAGATCCTTTTTGGAAATGAAAAAGAAGGTAATTATCATAGGGGGTGGTTTTGCGGGTTTACAACTTGTTAAAAGGTTAGACAAAAAAATATTTGATGTTCTGCTATTGGACCGTTTGAACCATCATCAGTTTCAGCCCTTATTTTATCAGGTGGCAACTTCACAAATTGAACCATCAAGCATTTCATTCCCTTTACGTCATATTTTTAATAAATCGAAATCAACACAAATACGTTTAGCCGATGTAAAATATATTAATCCCGAAAAAAATGAATTAGAAACTAATATAGGCATCTTTAATTATGACTATTTAATTATTGCTACAGGATGCAAGTCCAATTTTTTTAATACTACCTCAATAGAACAATATGCTTTCACACTAAAAACAACCTATGATGCTATTGCTATACGTAATCACATTATCACTGTTTTTGAAAAAATATTAAGTGCTGATGACCAAGAAAAGCAGTATTTACTGAATCTTGTAATTGTTGGTGCCGGACCAACAGGAGTTGAATTAGCTGGTGCTTTTGCAGAGATAAAAAGAGATATATTGCCAAAAGATTATCCTGGTATTGATTTTTCCAAATTTTTAATTTATTTAGTTGAGGGAAGTAAGTACACTTTAAGTAATATGAGCGATTTAGCTAAGCAAGCATCTTTCAAATATTTACATCAATTAGGTGTGAAAATTATAACTGAAACTTTTGTAAAAAACTATGATGGAGAGGTTGTGATACTCTCTGATGGAGAAAAAATTTCTTCTTCTACGCTTATTTGGACTGCGGGTGTAATAGGTAATAAAATAGATGGGTTGCCCGACTGTTGCTGGATAGCTAACAACCGCATAATTGTTGATAGATATAATAAGGTGCAAGGATTTGAAAATATTTATGCTGTTGGAGACATAGCTTTTATGGTAACACCCAAATATCCGAAAGGGCATCCACAAGTTGCAAATGTTGCTATTAATCAAGCGAGGCTATTAGCTAAAAATATTTTAAAATATACTAAGGGTAAACCCCTAACAGAATACGAGTATAAAGATTTGGGTACAATGGCAACGGTAGGTCGAAACAAAGCAGTTGTAGACTTGCCATTTATAAATTTTAAAGGCTATTTAGCTTGGGTAGTGTGGATGTTTTTACATTTAATGTTAATACTTTCTGTAAGAAATAAACTTATCATTTTTGTCAACTGGGCTTGGAGTTATTTCACAAAGGATAGCTCATTAAGACTTATTCTTACATCAACAAAGAAAAAATTTAACCATTGAATATGGTCACCAATCCACAAACAAAGTATTGTCGCAGAGGTTGCTGGTAGGCAAGCTTCAATATAATACTGCTATAAAATTTGGCACTAAATTCAACTAATGATTTTTCAAATTCATCACTTGCAAATCTCTAAAACACTATATTGAACTTCTCAGCTACATGGAATAATTTTATGAAATTTTTGATTAGCCATTTTTATGTAATGAAATAGTATATACTTTTATCTTTTTGAAAATACCTCTCAAAATGAATAAATATCTATTAACCCTTTTGTTTTTTTCGGTTCTTCAATCTTCCACAATATTCGCACAAAAAACAGTTGCAACTGATAGTTCTTCCAACAAAATAAAACTCCAATTTTCTGCTTATGAAGGCATCGTTGTTGTTAGTTATGATGACAATGGCGGATTTTTGAATTTTACAGGACCAAGTATAGATATGAAATACAAACAGCATAAAATAATTTTTGGAATGCTGCCTTCGCTTCGTTTTAAAGAAGATAACTCAAAAATTAAAGATTCATTTGTAATGCCAGTTTTAGGATTTGGTTTAACATATTGCTACAGAAAATTTGCCATGCAGGTGCCATTGTATTACGAGCCCAAAACAGCCGTCAATAATGGGCGATGGGTGGTTGGAATTGGAGTAGGAATGAAATTAAACTAAAGCATCATTCCGATGCTTTGCCATAAATCAATAACCAACAAAGAAGTAAAATTGAAAACAACATTTATTGCTTATTTTTTCTGTACTTTATTGGGAGTATTAACATCTTGCAATGCTACAAAAAACACGCAAAAAGTTATATCTAAACAGGTGTACATTCCGGCCGATAAATTATTGTATGATACAATTATAAAGCAAGACAGTTGTTTGTTTGCAGCTTTTAATGCCAGAAATATCAATGCTCTTACTTCGTATTTCACAAACCAACTGGA
>JAKAJX010000181.1 GCA_021824855.1 Bacteroidota bacterium
TGGGTAAATTGCTTGCCACAAAAGCATTTGCTGAAAGATATATTAAATTGGGTATTGAAAATCATATTCCGGTAATGCTTCCTGCGGGACATGCAACGCTTATACAACAACAAATGAATGCTACAGAAGCCATGGTACAACAATACAGAATGGCAGGTAAAATTTTATGGAATGCCGGTTTGCCCGTATTGGATGATTTACATAATGCTACTTATGGCTGGATTATCCCCGATTCAATTAAAGGAAATGATAAAAAGCTTCAAGCATATCGTACAAAAAAATATATCGAAGCTATTGCCTCATTAAAGCCGGGTTTAACTATGATAATTATGCATTGTACCAATACTTCTGAAATATTTAAACATATTTCTGATTCGGGCTTTACACGTAGAGGCGATATGTTGGCCATGATGGATCCTGCATTTAAAAAAGCTTTGCAAGAACAAGGAATTATATTAACTACTTGGCGAGAAATAAAAGAAAGAAGAGATCGAATAAAATAATTAACTATTAAAAGTAAGGCACACTGCATTGTTAGTGTGCCTTACTTTTTTTTATGAAAAAGAAACAATCATCCTACTATTTTTTCTTTGGCAATCGGCTTTTTAATTCTGCAATTGGCATAAGAATATTTCTTCCAATTTTTTTATTTCCTCTGTATGTTACAACTCGCAAATAAGAAGCATCTTTTGGAACAACCAATGGCTCAGTATATTTTGGATAAAACCTGTCGGGATAAGAATTATCGAAGCTGTAATAAATATCTATATCATCTACTTCTTTAGAAAGTTGCACTTTTAGTTCTCCTTTATCGTTTTCCGTTACATCAAATGCCGGATCAAAAATACTTGGAGCATACTTTATTTCGGCTTCATCAAAACGAGCGAAATGTGTTTCAACTCTTTTTTCAAAATTTTTCCAATTGCGAGCAGATTTAGGACTCCAAACAGCTTCTGCTATTGCAAAAGCACGTGGCCATACCATATATTGCAAATGGCGATTATTATAAACTTGTTCTGTCCACAAATTAGCTTGTCCGCCAATAATTAATTTTTCATTCACGCTATCAGGTACCGGTTCAAATTGATACGCTTTACTTAAACGTAAAATAGCATACACAGGAGGTTCAATTATTTTATCTCCTTGCATATAATCCAAATAAGTATAAGTTGTAGGACTCATTATAACCTCATGTCCCATTTTAGCAGCTTCAATTCCTCCTTTCATTCCACGCCAACTCATTACAATAGCATTAGGAGCCAATCCACCTTCTAACACTTCATCCCACCCAATAAATTTTTTCCCTTTCGATTCAACAATTTTTTCAACTCTTTTTTCGAAATAACTCTGTACTTCTTCCATATTTTTCAATCCTTCTTTTTGCATTAATTGCTTAACGGAAGCACTCTCTGCCCAGAAATTTTTAGCACATTCATCTCCGCCAACATGGATGTATTCAAAAGGAAATAACTGTGCTAATTCTGTAAATACTTTATCTAAAAAATCATACACTTTTTCATTGGCCGGACATAGTGTATTATCAACTTTTGCAGTAAATCCATGATTGGTCCAATTCATTATACTTTCTCCGGATCGTACTTTATAATTTTCTGCACCGGCAGTACACGATAATTCAGGATAAGAAGCAATAGCAGCTAAACTATGGCCGGGAACATCTACTTCGGGAAGAATATTTACAAACCTGTCTTTGGCATATTTCACCAATTCTTTAATATCATTTTGTGTATAAAATCCGCCATAATTTCTTGGCTCATCGGCAGTAGGAACAGAAAAATTTCCAAAAGTGCCTACTTTTTTAACATTCCACGCACCAACTTCTGTTAATTTAGGAAGACTTTTTATTTCAATACGCCAACCTTCATCATCGGTTAAGTGTAAATGAAGCAAATTGTATTTATACTTAACCATATTATCAATAAAATCTTTTACTTCTTCTTTAGTAAAAAAGTGGCGAGATACATCGAACATTAATCCACGCCAAGCAAACCGAGGATAATCTTTTATTGTTACACAAGGTATTTTCCAATCAACATTTTTTACTACATTTTTACTTTCAATTTCTTTAGGCAATAGTTGCCATAATGTTTGCTCGGCATAAAATAATCCTGCAGGTTTATTAGCATTTATTTGTATTGCCAACCGAGAAACTGTTAAACTATATCCTTCATCGCCCAATGTTTTATCGTATACTTTATTTAAAGAAAAATGAATTACAGCTTTAGATGTTGTGCTTATTTTTCTATTGGCAATGGCAAAATGTTTTGAAATATCTTTTATTAAAAAATCCGATTCGGCAATATTCGGAACTGCAACAGTAATTTGTTGAGGCAATTTAAAATAACCTTCTGTTGAATGTAGCTCAACAGGTTGAGGAATAATAGCTATTCTATTGTCATTTGCAATTTGTGCCATTGCTATATTGGCAATAACAAAAAATGAAATAATAAAAACTAATTTTTTCATGTGGCAATTGTTTAATGGTAACAATATGAAAAATAAGAAAAAAAACGCGATATTTTTTTATTTTGATAATCATCAAATAATTATTAATAAAAAAATCTTCTGCTTCTATTTTACCAATAAAGGCAATGCAATTTTTACCTTTAATGCTTATTGTATTACACAAACAAATGTTTATGAGAAAGCAACTCGGTTTATTCATTAATTTATTATTATTTACTTCTGTTTTATATGCACAATCATCTGATATAAAAATGAAAAAGTTTGTAGATGATTTGATGAATAAAATGACATTAGAAGAAAAAATTGGGCAATTAAATTTAGTAACTCCGGGATGGGGAATACCTACCGGATCTGTAGTTAGTAAAGGAGTAGAAGAAAATTTACGCAAAGGAAATGTAGGTGGCATGTTTGGAGTAATTGGCATAGAAAAAATTAAGCAAGCCCAACAATTGGCTGTTAAAGAAAGCCGATTACATATTCCATTATTTTTTGGTTCAGATATTATTCATGGCTATAAAACAACTTTTCCAATTCCTTTGGCTTTATCGTGTAGTTGGGATATGAGTATGATTGAACATAGTGCACGTATTGCAGCAATTGAAGCAACAGCCGATGGACTTAATTGGGCATTTTCGCCCATGGTTGATATAGCCCGAGATCCGCGTTGGGGAAGAGTTGCAGAAGGTGCCGGCGAAGATTCTTATTTAGGTAGCCAAATAGCGAAAGCGATGGTAAAAGGCTATCAAAATAATAATAATTTTACTAATACCGCTTTAATGGCTTGTGTAAAACATTTTGCCTTATATGGAGCTGCTGAAGCCGGAAGAGATTATAATACGGTTGACATGAGCAGGCTAAAAATGTATAACGAATATCTTCCACCATATAAAGCAGCAGTTGATGCAGGTTCTGCAAGTGTGATGAGTTCTTTTAATGTTATTGATGGAATTCCTGCAAGCGGCAATAAATGGCTATTAACCGATTTATTACGCAATCAATGGGGATTTAAAGGATTTGTTGTATCGGATTATACTGCCGTAAATGAAATGGTTGCTCATGGATTGGGAAACTTACAAGCCGTTTCGGCATTGGCTTTAAAAGCCGGAATGGATATGGATATGGTGGGCGAAGGATATTTAACTACACTAAAAAAATCATTGAAAGAAGATAAAATTTATTTACAAGATATCAATAACTCGTGCAGAAGAATTTTGGAAGCAAAATATAAATTAGGTTTATTCGATAATCCATTTAAATATTTAAACGAAGCCAATGCCAATAAGGAAGTTTTAAGTGCCGATAAAAAATTAGTTGCAAAAGAATTGGCCGAACATTCATTTGTACTTTTAAAAAATAACCATCAACTACTTCCTTTAAAAAAATCCGGAACAATTGCATTAATAGGTCCATTAGCAAATAATAAAACAAATATGTTAGGAACTTGGAGTGTAAGTGGCAATTCAGCATTAGCTGTTCCTGTTCTGGAAGGAATAAAAAATAGCATAGGTAACAATGCAACTATTCTTTATGCAAAAGGAGCCAATATTTCTGACGATTCATTGCTCATAAAAAGCACGAATGTATTTGGTGCTGAAATAGAGCCGGAAAATCGTTCATCGAAAGAGCTATTGAAAGAAGCTATTGATGTTGCAAATAAAGCCGATGTGGTGGTTGCTGTTGTAGGCGAAGCTGCTGATATGAGTGGAGAAAGTTCAAGCCGATCTGATATTAATCTTCCTAAAAGTCAAAGAATATTATTATCCGAATTAAGCAAAATAGGCAAACCAATTGTAGTAGTATTAATGACCGGAAGGCCACTAACCATTGTAAAGGAAACAGAAGAAGCAACTGCAATTTTATTAACTTGGCATGCCGGTCAAGAAGCAGGCAATGCCATAGCTGATGTTTTATTTGGCAAGTATAATCCTTCGGGTAAATTAAGTATTTCATTTCCAAGAAGTGTTGGGCAAATTCCAATTTATTACAATCACCTTAATACCGGCCGACCATTAGAAACAAAGAGTTTTACCAAGTTCAAATCAAATTATATGGATGTTTCAAATGAGCCTCTCTTCCCTTTTGGTTATGGATTAAGCTATACTACTTTTTCTTATGGCAACATTTCTTTAAACAAATCAATTATTAAACCATCCGATAAATTAGAAATAAAAATTACAGTAACCAATACGGGTAATTACGATGGCGAAGAAGTAGTTCAATTATATACTCAACAATTAACAGCAAGCATTTCGAGACCTGTAAAAGAACTAAAAGGATTTGAAAAGATATTTTTAAAGAAAGGAGAAAGCAAAGAAGTACATTTTACAATTACTGCAAATGATTTAAAGTTTTATAACAGCAATTTGAAATACACGTACGAGCCAAGTAAATTTAATGTATATATTGGTGGAAATTCTTCAACCGTAAAACAACAAAGTTTTGAATTAGTAAATAACTAATTTAAATAGACACAGTTATTTTTCATTTTTTATTAGCCGAATAATTGCTACAACTTTTTTAGTTGCTTCTGTTATTTCGTAATAGTTTTTTTCTTCCAATAATTGTTTAGTAATAAGCTTACTGCCCATTCCTACTAAACTTACTCCTGCTTTAAACCAAGCACTAATACTCTCTGCATGCAATTCAACACCGCCAGTTGGCATAAAATTAAGATTAGGAAATATTTCTTTAATTGATGCTACAAATGAAGGTCCTAAAACATTTCCGGGAAATACTTTAATTAAGGATGCTCCTAACATTTCTGCTTGTAAAATTTCGGTTGAAGTCATACAACCCGGTATCCAAAGCATATTATATTTATCGGCAACAAATGCAACGGACTCAATTAAAGCCGGACAAACAATAAAATCGGCACCGGCATCAATAAATAGCTGAGCCATATTAGCATTTTTAACTGTGCCTATTCCCAACTTCATTCCCTTCAATTCTGTATCACAGAGCTTTCGCATTTTCTTAAAATTTTCAAATGCAGTTTCTCCTCTATTTGTATATTCAACCACTCTAATACCGGCAACATATAATGCTCGTAAAACTTCCATACTAACTTCAACATCTTGATGAAAATAGAGTGGTATCATTCCTTGTTCAATAAGTAATGGCAACAAATCATTTTTATTCATAGCGTTTTTTGTTAGAAAAAGAATATACAAAGCACAGCAATCTTCTTTTAAATAAAAAATAAAGTGCTTCTTTTTTTATCAACCTCACCGTAATAAATATTGTTATTGTATTAACTATATGTATATAACTTTAGTACCTAATGCTATTATTATATTACAGATAACAAATTATGAAAAAAAAAGTAGTTACACTGGGCGAAATAATGCTTAGACTTTCAACACCTAATTTTAAACGATTTATTCAAACTGATAGTTTTGATGTTACTTATGGCGGTGGAGAAGCTAATGTTGCTGTAACGCTTTGTAATTATGGACTACAAGGTACTTTTGTTACAAAAGTGCCCGATAATAGTATTGGACAAGCAGCAATTAATCATTTGCGAAAATATGGAGTAGATACACAGTATATTGTAAAAGGCGGTAAAAGATTGGGCATTTATTTTTTAGA
>JAKAJX010000025.1 GCA_021824855.1 Bacteroidota bacterium
TGTATGTTATAACGAGGCATATATGCGTGGGTTTGTAAAATCTTTTCCTTATTTAGCACTTCAGTACTTTTTTATTTTTTTGTTTGGCTATTTATTCTTTAAAAATATTTCTACCAAAAAAGCACATACAAATGCTTACTTGTTAATGTTGGTATATGGTATATTAGAGTTTATTCAATCATTTTTTCCTGATGATCCTGAGCTGTTACGTCCCATTATTGTAAATAGTATTGCATTAATTGTTATTATAGTTTGGGCATCATTCAATCAATTAACTCCTGTTATAATTCATAAAACACTCACCAATATTAAAGTAGCGTCTATTTACTTAGCAAGTATTGTTTATGTAGCCCACTTAGATGGGGGCATTACATACAATACGCAATCTAATTTTGGGGCAAGTAATGGATTAGCGCCTGTTCAATTAAGTGCCTATTTGGGCTTGGGTTGTATTTTACTTTTATTTTCTTTTATGAATGCCGAAGAACGAAAATTTAGGTTATATAATATTGCATTATTTGCGTATTCGGTAACTGTAATGGTGTTAACTTTTTCTCGCGGCGGGTTATATTTTTTAGGTATTGTTTTATTGTTATTTTTTTATTTTAATAGAGTGCAGTTGGGCAAATATGCTAAATTGCTTTTTTTAATACCTATTGGTTTGGGAATATTTAGTTATGTTCGAGATCAAACAGGTGGTGCAATTGTAAAAAGATATGAAAGACAAGATGCTTCTAATAGAGGCGTTTTAGTACTTCAGGGATTTAGGCTTTTTTTCGAAGAGCCTTTATTGGGTGTTGGAACAGGCAATTATGCTACACAAGTATTTTTGCGTAAATATTACGATCGTGTATCTACTGCTCATAACGAATTTGTAAGAGCAGCAGCCGAACATGGAATTTGGGGTTTACTTTGTTATTGGGGATTTTTTATTTGGATATTTCGAGTCATCATTTTGCGAAATGGCCCTAATAAAGAATATTCTCTGTATTTTTTAACCTTGTTTTGCTTAATAATAATTCATAACGGACTTAAAATTTCTATTCAACCATTATTAATGATAATGGCTATTGCCAACCCAAATACCTTATTATACAAGAAAAAAGCCTATGCAAAAAGTTGAAATAAGTTCTTTAAACGATTTAAATCAGTTGGCAAGATGTCATATCGATTGCTTTCCCGATACATTGGCAAGTGTATTAGGGATGAACTATGTACGTAAAAGACTTGAATGGTTATTAGTAGATGCGGATAGATTTATGCTACATATTAGGAACGAGCAAAACGAAATTGTTGGCTATTGTGCAGGCTCTGTTTTATATAAAGTAGGAGAAGGTAGTAGTAGTAATATGTTTCAATATGCGTTTAAAGAAGCAATTGTTGGTATTTTACAAAAGCCGCATTTAATATTTAATAAAGAGGTTGTTAAATTATATCCTTTCATTTTCAAAAATATTAAAAGAAAAATACGCCATTTAATAAGCAAACCCAAACCCATTTCGGTTATTACCCAACAAAATAATACACCAAAAGCGGGATTGGTTGTTATTGGCATTGAAAGTGAATACAGAGGAACGGGAATGTTTGTTCAATTAATGAATGAATTTGAAAAGCAAATGATTGAACGTAAACAACAGCATGTAAAACTTTCTGTTAAACAAAAAAATGCAAGAGCTATTGCTGCATACGAAAAAATGGGATGGATAAAAATTGAAACCCTTGGCGATACCTTTGTAATGAGTAAAAGTTTGTGGTAACCAATAATAAAATATTACTTGTAGGATTATTTCTTTCCGAGAAAAACAAACATAAAATATATCGAACTGCTGCTGATCAGTTAGCAGAATTGTTATCAAAAAATAATTATTCCCTAATTAAAGTATCTCATCATACCGGAAAAATTAAACGGTTTGCTGATACTTTAATTACCATATTTTTAAAAAAGAAAGAATACCAAATTGCAATTGTTCCTTTATACGGAGGAATTGCCAGCTTATTTTGGGCTCAATCGGCCATCATGCTATTAAAATTACTCAATAAAAAAGTAATCTTAATTATTCATGGTGGTTCAATACCTCAACGTTTGGCGTATCAGCCTAATCGTTATTTACGTGTAATTGATAAAGCAGATGTGGTAGTTTGTCCTTCTAATTTTATTGTTCAAACTTTAGAAAAATACCAGCGTAAAGCAGTGTTGATAGAAAATGTACTCAATATAAACGAGTATACATTTCAGAATAAAAATAAATTTCTTCCACATTTATTTTGGATGCGAACATTTGAAGATGTGTATCATCCAATAATGGCAGTGCATGTATTGCATCAATTGAAGAAAAAATATCCTACTGCAAAAATGATTATGGCAGGCCATGATAGAGGATTATTACCCGCCGTTAAACAATTAGCTACAGAATTAAACGTTATTGATAGCATAGTATTTCCCGGATACATTACTAATGAAGAAAAAAATAAAATTGCTCAAGAATATGATATACATATTTGTACCAATAAAATTGATAATGCACCGGTAAGTATGATTGAAATGATGTGTTTGGGCTTGCCTATTGTTAGCGTTAATTCGGGCGGAATTCCTTTTTTGGTAACAGATAATTTTAATGCTCTTTTAGTAGATGTGGACGATGTTGCATCGATGGTTGATAAGATTTCGTTGATAATTGACAACCCTGAAATTGGGAAAAAATTAGTTCAAAATGGTATAGCAACTTCTTCGCAATACGACGAATCGGTTGTAATAAAAAAATGGAACTTTTTATTGCGTAATTGAATCTATTTCTATGAACAAAATAAAATTTGCAATTGTAGGTTGTGGTAGAATTGCACAAAGACATGCAGAACATATAAGCAGCTTTGGAAAGTTAGTTACCGTATGCGATATAGCATTTGAAAAAGCCATTGCTTTAAGCGAAAAGTATGAGGCAGTTGCGTATAAATTAATTGATGAAATGTTGCAGGTTGAAAAAGAAATTCAAGTTGTAGCAATTTGTACGCCTAATGGATTACATGCACAACATGCCATTAAAGCATTAAAAGCAGGCTATCATGTATTGGTAGAAAAGCCTATGGCATTAACGGTATATGATTGTGGAGAAATGATTAAAGCCGCCGAAAAAGCCAATAGGCGTTTATTTGCTATTAAACAAAACAGGTTTAATCCGCCGGTTGCTGCAGTTAAAGATGCTATTGATAAAGGTATTTTAGGAAAAATTTATAGTGTTCAGTTAAGTTGCTTTTGGAATAGAAATAAAGATTATTATGAAAATTCTTGGAAAGGAACGAAAGAATTAGATGGTGGCACTTTATTTACGCAGTTTAGTCATTTTGTTGATTTGTTGTATTGGTTAATTGGCGATATTAAACGAGCTTTTGCCTTAACGGCCAATTTTGCTCACGAAGGTATTATTGAGTTTGAGGACACAGGTGCAGTTGCCATTGAATTTTATAATGGTGCAATTGGCACAATAAATTATACAGTGAATAGCTATAAAAAAAATATGGAAGGCTCCATTACAATATTTGCTGAAAAAGGTACTGTAAAAATTGGTGGTCAATATTTGAATGAATTAGAATACCAATCTATTGAAGGATTTGAATTTAAAGATTTACCCGAAGGAAAAGGTCCCAATAATTATGGCACTTATGTTGGTTCAATGAGTAATCACGATAAAATTTATCAAAATGTTATTGATGTATTACAGAAAGATGAATCAATTTCTACTAATTCTTTCGAAGCATTAAAAACAGTAGAAATAATTGATAAAATTTATCAATCAGCTAAACACGTACAATAACAATGCAACCAAAAATATTTCAATCGGCTATTCGCGATGTTGTATTTGGAGAGAATGTAAAAGTAGTAGAACCCTGTAATTTGTATGAGTGTACAATTGGTAACAATACTTTTATTGGGCCATTTGTTGAAATCCAAAAAGGCGTAGTAGTAGGCGATAATTGCAAAATTCAATCGCATAGTTTTATTTGCGAGTTAGTTACCATTGGCAGCAACTGTTTTATTGGTCATGGTGTAATGTTTATTAATGATTTATTTGAAAATGGTGCTCCTGCCGGAGGCGATGCAAGTTTATGGCATGCAACTGTAATTGGTAATAATGTTTCTATCGGAAGTAATGCAACCCTTCTTCCTGTATCTATTTGCGATAAAGTGGTAATTGGTGCAGGTGCAGTTGTTACAAAAAATATTGTTCAATCGGGTGTTTATGTTGGTAATCCTGCAAAACTTATCAGAATAATAGAGTAATCTTTTTAATTCTATAAATTAATGTATGCATATTCCTTTTGTTGATTTAAAAATTCAGTATCAGTCAATTAAAAATGAAATTGATAATGCTATTGAACAGGTAATAACAGAAACGGCATTTATTGGTGGTAAATATGTACAGCAATTTGAAAAAGAATTTGCCGACTTTTATGGCTCAAAACACTGTATTAGTTGTGCCAATGGAACAGATTCGTTATATATCATAATGAAAATGGTAGGAATTGGAATTGGAGATGAAGTGATAACTGTTGCCAATAGCTGGATTAGTAGTAGTGAAACCATTTCTCAAACAGGTGCTACGCCCGTTTTTGTTGATATTCATCCAAATTATTATTCAATAGACGAAACCTTAATTGAATCTAAAATTACTTCTAAAACAAAAGCTATTATTCCGGTTCACTTGCAAGGTCAAATGTGTAACATGACTGCTATTACCGCATTGTGTGAAAAGTATCATTTGTTTCTTATAGAAGATTGTGCTCAAGCTCATTTAAGTGAATACAACAATGTGCGGGCCGGATTAACAGGTATCGCAGCATCTTTTAGCTTTTATCCGGGAAAAAATTTAGGAGCTTATGGCGATGCAGGCTGTATTATTACTAACGATGATGCATTGGCTACAAAATGTAAAATGTTTGCTCGCCACGGTGCTTTAATCAAGCATCAACATGTTATGGAAGGAATTAATTCTCGAATGGATGGAATGCAAGCTGCTATTTTATTGGCAAAATTACCCTTCTTACAAAAATGGACTGAGCAACGAATTGCTAATGCAGCCTATTATCAAAAGATATTAAATGAGGTGGATGAAATTATTTTGCCAATGGTTCGTCCCAATACCAAACATACGTATCATTTATATGTTATTCGTGCTAAACAAAGAAACGCATTGGCTAAATTTTTACATGAAAAAGGAATAGAAACTACCATACATTATCCTACACCTTTGCCACTGATGGAAGCGTATCAATACTTGCATTATTCAGAAAAAGATATTCCTGTTTCGGCAAAATATAAAGATGAAATTCTTTCATTACCCATGTTTCCGGAATTAACCGAATTGCAGATGAATTATATAGCCGAAACGATAAAAGCATTCTACACAAAATGATTCTTTCAATTATTTGTCCCACTTTTAATGAAGAAAAATATATTGAACAAACCATCAAAAGTTTTATTCAGCAGCAATGCAATTCCTTCGATTTGGAAATTTTAATTTGCGATGGAATGAGTACCGATAATACAAGAAAAATTGTTCAATCATTTCAAGAAAAATATACCAACATTCGCTTGGTAGATAATATTAAACGCAAAACACCTTTTGCATTTAATATAGGGTTAAAAGAAGCCAAAGGAGAATATGTTGCCATTTTAGGTGCTCATACAAAATACGAAAATAATTATTTGCAAGCTTGTTTTAATGCATTAATTGAAACCAACTCAATTGGTTGTTCGGGTAGAGTAATAACCGAATCGGCATTTAATACAATGCAGGCAAAACTAAGCGAATGGGTAATGCAGAGTAGTTTTGGCGTTTCGGGTAATTCGTTTAGAGTAATGAAAGAAGGATATGTTTATTCGGTAAATTTTCCGGTGTTTCAAAAACAAGCACTAATTGAACTTGGCGGGTATGATGAAACATTTATACGCAACCAAGATAATAATATGAATCAGCGATTATTAGATGCAGGGCACCAATTATATTGTACTTGGAAAACAAAATG
>JAKAJX010000141.1 GCA_021824855.1 Bacteroidota bacterium
AAAAAACTTTTTTAAATACCAACTATTATACCCTTATTGGCTCTGATGAAAATAATGAACGTACCAATAAAAAATGGATTGATGTTTTATGGTTTAATGATAAAGGGTTACCTGAATTTGGAGGAAATTTTTTCATTTATCCATTCAACGATTATACAAAACCTAAACCACCTGTCAGCAGATTTTGCTTGGAATATAAAAAAGATGCCGGTGCAAGAATGAATTACGATCCAAAATATGATGCCATTATTTTTAGTCATTTAGTTACTCAAAATGATGAAACAGATAATAAAGCCACATTTATTCCGTATGGCGATTATGAAGGATTTAGGTGGATGAATGGAAAATGGATTTTTGTTGACGATCCTTTTAAAGGATTTGAGCAAAATTCGAATGCCGCACCACTAAAACTTTTAGACGATAAAGGAAATTTTAATGAAAAACAATTATTAGAACAATCGAAAAAAAATCAACAGAAAAAAGAGAATCCTGCAAAGGATAATCCTTTTCGCGTAGACGATTCAAAAAAGCAGTATCAAAAAGGTGAATCTACTGATTACTAATTGTAGTATCTGCCATTTCAAAACTTATCAGTAAAAATAATTATTGTTTAGGCAAAGTATCTGTACCGCTTTTATTTTTACCTGCCTGAGTTGTATCTACCGAAGGAGTTGGCGGCGGTGGCGGTGGCAATTGTTCCAATAAAAATTCTTTACTCCATCCCGTACATTTAGGTGCATTTTTATCAGTAACTACAATCTTATATTTTGCGCCATATAAACTATCTAAAACTAATTCGGTTCCCGGAAAATCTTTCGAAGCCATTATATTGTCTTGCAAAAATAATTTATACGAATAACTCCCCGATCCATTCAATAATTTAATTAAAACAGTTCCATCGTTTTTATTAAAATTAGGTTTTTTAAATATGGTAATATCTCCTTTTAAAGGATCATCTTTTAACTCAATCGTTATCAGCGGTGTTGATAATACCTGATCGCAAGCATCTTTTACCAATACATTATATTTCCCTTCGGGCAATTTATTAAAAGCTCCTTTCCTATCATTCTTTACCAATTCTCCTGCAAATGGAGTAATTAAAAAAGATAAAGAATCGGGGTTTCCTCCTTTTGTTTCAATACTGATACTTCCGGTAGGATTAATAGTACAATTTGCTTGAATAGAATTATAATTAGTTATCTCCAATTTAGGATACTCTACAACTGTTACATTTTGTTGCTGATAAAATGGAGAAGCCACATTGGCATTACTTATTAGAACCTTATAATTTCCTGCGGGAATATTATTTAACTCGGCAGTGGTTTTGCTTACAACTATATCTTTAAATGCTTCTACGCAGGATTTAGTGTTGTTTTCAAAACAATGAATATTAGGTTCTCCATTTTCTTTAAACAGTAAAATTCTATACTGATCGGTTTGTCCTTTAATTGCATGTATGGTAATTTTTCCGGTAGCACCGGCATAACAAGAAGGTTTTGTAGAGATATTGTCTTTCAAAATAACCGGTGCCGGTGGCAAAATATCAAAAGACTGCTCTTTCCAATCGGAAGTAAGTTCGGCAGTTATTAATCTATACCGTATAAAACATTTGGTTGCTTGTTTCAATGGCGATTTAACAATATCTCTTTCAGGAATAATTGTTATATCTTCTTTGGTTGTTTTATCTGATAATGAAAACCAATTTTTATTATCTAAACTTCCTTGCCATTCATATTGTAATCCATCTTTATTTACAACGTTTAAATTAGTTTTAAAGGTGTAAGGTTGTGTACCATTATTGTATTGAGATAGTGAATCGCAAATTGCAGTACGCAAAGTTGGCAAACCTAAGCGGTAGGTTAATACTACCGAATATAAATTTTGCTCGGAATTAATGGTAATTGGCTGTTGAGTAACCCCATGCTTTAATGCTGCAATATTTATACTGTACTGAGAAATTTTATGCTTTGCATCTCCTTTATCAAACAAACATATTTCACCTTTATTGTTCTCATAGTTTTCCATTAAAAGAGTTAGCTCTTTGCTTTTATTGATATCAACAGCGGTACGCATTACTAATGGTCCGCCAAAAGTGTTTTTATCTGATAAGGTAAACACCTGAGATTTATCTTTTGCCATTACATAATAACAGGTAGTTCCTGTTAAACTATGCGATTCATCCAACACATCTCTATAAAATTTATATACAGGAGTAACTTTACTGCCTAATAAATCACCAAAAAAATTACCTACTTTATTAAAAGAAAAAGATTGAAGTTTAATTTCTAAATTGATTGCACTATCAGATTGTGCCCTTAAAGAAGATGTAAAAGAAATAAGGATAAAATTTAAAAGTAACAATCCGGATTTCGTTTTCATACAACAATTTTTAAGCAGGTAATAACAACAGCCTTCCGTGTGTATCAATAAAGATACACAATAAAGTTATATAATAATTTATGAAAATTTAAACTATTGAGTATTTCTCGGTTTTTCTTTCTTTTGAATACTAAATAATTTTAACCCAACACCTACCTGAAGCTGTTGCGATTTCCAGGAAGAAGAGTTAGTTGCCTGGCTTATATCTGACATACCTGCATAATATCTTCCATATACCCTTAAAATACCCAAATTAAATTGCAAACCACCTACCATTCCAAAATCACCGGTTTTAAATGCATTTTGGCTATTTACCAATAATGTTGCACCATTATTCAACAAGATACTGTATTGAGGACCTACTAAAAATGTAATTAATTTGCCTGTGCTAATTCTTAATAAAATTGGAATACTGAGGTAACTGAGATTAATATTATCGGTGGTACTAACATTTAAAATTTGACCACTATTGCTTCCTAATCTATTTACTGTTTCGCTAAATACTACTTCGGGTTGTATGCCAAAAGTTTTACTAAAATCTAATTCAATAAATCCGCCGGCCTGATAACCAAATTCAAATCCATTACTAAATCCTACTCCATTAATTTGCTGTAAATTGGCTCCGGCTTTGGCTCCTAATCTAAATCCTTGAGCATTTGAAAATAGTACTGTTACAAGTAACAATGCTGATACAATTAAAAGTCGTTTCATAACGTTGGTTTTATTTTTGTGATAAATCGCTACTTTTTATTCAACTAAAGATACTAATTATCTACTTTTTGTTGCTTTTATTCCTATTTAAAATAACAGCCACCTTATAGAAATAAGGCGACTGTTTTAATGTAACCCCCGTAAAGGACTTATGAAAAAAAACTACTCGCACATAAAATATTTATTTAAACAACTCTTTTTGCAATTGTGGTTACAAATAAGAGTTACATCTTTTTAGTAATATTTATAGCACAAACATAAACTACTTATCATTTTAAAAAATACCACTTTGGTGTACCTACTTGTTTCATCCCTTAATTTTTATAAAGTCACTCTATAGAAATAGAATGACACGTTGTTTATTACCTTATGAATGATGAAACGAAAATTGTTACACGCATTGTTTATTAACTTATTCGCTAACTCAAAGATATATTATCAGAAAAACGCCCACTACGGGAAAAATACCCCCTTGCATTGTTAACTATTTTTTTCATATTTATGTTTTCAAACATAAACCAAACTAATTAATACTTATGCCTGTTAAACTCATCAACAATCCTAATAATTTTTTAGCAGCTCCAACTCCGCTGCAAGAAATAAAAGAGATGGTACAAGCCTACAAATATGGCATGTGTAAAGAATCAACCATACAATTAAGAGCATTATATCCCGATAGAAAAAATATAGCCGAAGCCGAATCTGCTTGGGTTAGTAGAAAAGAAATTGAGAGTTTATTAAATGATAATAAAGCTTCGGGAATTAGAATTTATTTTGGCTGCCATACCAAGAGTACTGCCGATGCTGCAACAGGAACATTAGAATATGAAGGATTACATAATGTTATTCTTGTAGCTACTGTTGATAGTGTTGATGACGGCAATCCCAAACCGGAAAATAGCATTAATCAATTAAAAGAAGGCGCAACAGCCGATAAAGCAGATAGTGTTGTTTATACTTCTATGGGATTAGATTCTATACCGCTTTGCCCTCCCAACTGCCCCGGAATAAACGGAAATTTATAAAATATAAAACCATTATGACAATTATTACACTTATTGCTGTTGGCATTGCAAGTATTTTCATGCTTGGAGCAATTGTTAGTTCATTTTGGGCCTATACAATTTTGAGAGATAAAATATTTCTGGCATTTTCCATTCTATTTTTGTTTTCATTACTTACAGAATGGACGGGATTTGGTTATTCATATTTCACAAGAAAAAGTAATCACTTTATCTTTAATATATCCATGTGGGTTGATCTTCTTTTTTATAATTACTGGTTTCTAACAACCGAAAAAAATAAATCACTTCATAAAATTGTTATACTTATTGCATCCTTAAGTATCATTTTTGCTTTAATAAATGGTATTTTTATTCAAGGATTTTTTACATACAATACGTATACTTATTATGCAGAATCATTTGTCATTATTCTATTCTGTATCTTTCATTTTTATTCAATAATTAAAGAAGAAACAATAGTTTATCCGTTAAGAAATTATATTTTCCTCATCAATACAGGATTATTTTTTTATTTTGTAGGAACCATTACTTATTTTTTATTATGGGATTATATGGTAACTAAACAAGTTGATGTAAATGGAAAAATTATTCTTTACATTCAGTTTATACTTGACATAGTTGAATACATATTTTTTATAATAGCCTTTTTGATGGCAATTAAATGGAAAAAAACCAAATTATATTAGCTGTTATTTTTCTTTCAATTATTTTAATAGTAATTGCCATTTTTCTTTTTTCAGTTTTAGTTATTCAAAGAAATAGGGCTAATAAAAATTTCAGCGATAAATTAATGATGTTAAAAGAATTTGAAGAACAAATACTAAAAGCTAAACTTGAAACACAAGAAGAAACTTTATCTATTATAAGTAAAGAACTACACGATAATGTAGGTCAACTTTTAAATAGCACCAAACTATTAATAGGTATAACGCAACGAAGTTTGGAAATGGCACCAACCACTTTAAATACCGCCGAAGAAACATTAGGTAAAGCCATTCAAGAAATACGTTCTTTAGCAAAATCATTTAACAAAGAATGGTTAGAACAATTTAATTTGTTAGAAAATTTGAATACAGAAATAGAACGAATTAATTCATCTAACCTACTGCAAATTCGTTTCACACATACTAACGAAATTTTATTGCCCAATAATAGTCAAATTATTGTTTTTAGAATTATTCAGGAGGTTTTACAAAATGCTATAAAACATTCAAAAGCTTCTTTAATTACCATTAATATTACTTATGCTCAAGAACAAATGTTAGAAATTTGTGTTATAGACAACGGTATTGGCATAGATACTTCCATAATCAAAAAAGGCATGGGCATTTCGAATATAGAACATAGAGTAAAAATTTTAAATGGTAAAGTAACCTGGCAAAATGCTTTTACCAAAGGAACTATGGTAACTATTTTGATACCTTTTAAAAGAAGAATTTATGAAAATTAATATTGGATTGGTTGATGATCATCAACTTTTCCTAAAATCACTTAGCTTAATGTTACAAAGTTTTAAAAACTATGAAGTAACTATTGAAGCTGAGAATGGTAAAGATCTTCAACAAAAAATAAATAGCAGCCATAAAAAACCCGATATGATTTTGTTAGATGTAAATATGCCCATTATGAATGGCATTGAAACTGCAACTTGGCTTCAGCAACAATATCCTACAATTAAAAAAATAGCTTTAAGCATGAACGATGATGATAAAACAATTATTGGTATGATTAAAGCCGGATGCTGTGGTTATTTATTAAAAGATACACATCCTACAGAATTTGAAAAAGCATTAACTGAAATTTATACCA
>JAKAJX010000229.1 GCA_021824855.1 Bacteroidota bacterium
AACTATCATCTTTACTGCCATCAAAATATACACCTTCTATCAGCATATTAGCTCCGGCTTATAATGAAGGTCAAACTATTATCGAAAATGCCCGTTCGTTACTATCGCTGTATTACAGCAATTTTGAAGTAATTATTATTAATGATGGCAGTAAAGATGATAGTTTACAAAAATTAATACAAGAGTTTGAATTAGAAAATGCCCACTACTTTATCAATTATCAAATTAACACTAAAGAAGTTAAAGCCGTTTATAAAAGCAAAAATCCTATTTATAAAAAATTAATTGTTATAGATAAAGTAAATGGAGGAAAAGCCGATGCATTAAATACAGGTATCAATATTGCATCGAATAAATATTTGGTTTGTATTGATGTTGATTGCGTATTAGAAAATGATGCACTATTAAAAATGATAAAACCCTTTTTAGAACAAACAGACAAAAGGGTAATTGCAACCGGTGGTGTAGTGCGTGTGGCAAACTCTTGCATTATTGAACATGGAAGATTGGTGAAAGTAAATTTACCAACCAATTTTTTGGCTCGCATGCAAAGCCTTGAATACATACGAGCTTTTATTTTAGGAAGAATGGCATGGAGCCATTTAAATGGTTTATTACTTATTTCGGGTGCATTCGGCGCATTTGATAAAGAAATTGTAATTGCCTGCGGAGGATACAATGCAAATACAGTTGGAGAAGATATGGAACTTGTAGTGAGAATGCGTAGATATATGGAAGAGAAAAAAGAAAAATACGTTGTTAGTTTTATTCCCGATCCTTTATGCTGGACAGAAGTACCTTCATCCTCCGAAATATTAAAGCGACAAAGAAACAGATGGCTGAGAGGAACATTTGAAACATTGAAACTGCACAAAAAATTATTCTTTAATCCTGCTTATCATATTACCGGCTTATTAAGCTATCCCTATTGGTTTTTATTTGAACTTTGTGCACCACTCGTTGAGTTTTTTGGTTTAGTTTTCTTTCTCTTATCGGCATTAACCGGATTAATTGAATGGAATACTTTTTTTGCTTATTTATTTCTTATTATTTTATTAGGCTATCTCTATTCTATTTTTGCAATTTGTTTAGAAATTATTACCTACAATCAATATAGGCGGCAATCGGATATTGTTCAACTTATTATCGCTGCTTTACTTGAACCTTTTTATTTTCATCCATTAGTTGTATGGAGTTCTATTAAAGGATTTGTTAGTCTTATTACAAAAAACAAAGGATGGGGAGAAATGACAAGAGTTGGTTTTACAACACAAAATAAAACACAACCAATTGCACAAGCTTTTACAGAATTATTACCTGCGGAAACAAAAAGAAAAAGACTATCAATAACCAATATTTTTTTCAATCTTACTGCTTCGGCAAAACAATTTATTTCAATTACTATAACATTATTTTTATTACTGCTTGCAGCCCGTTTGGTAGAACTAATTCAAAATACAATACATAATGGATTTTCGAATTTTACACTAAAAACATATACCGTATCATTAATAAAAGATATAAGTTTCTACACACAAATTGCAGGAGCGTTTTGCTTATTTTATTTTCTGCTTGCATTCATTCATAAAACTATTGCAAAAATTATTTTACTTATTTGTGCAAGCTCATTGGTGCTACTTCAATTGGCATTATCTCAATATTTTTTACGAACTTCTGTTTTATTAGGAAGTGATCTTTGGGGATATTCTTCTCAAGAAATTTTACAAACAATTGGTTCATCCGGAATATTCAACATCAAAATTATTTTGCTTGCATTATTAATAATTACCGCTACTGGTACTGCTTTAATTTTTATACCCAAACGAATTAAATGCAATAGCATTACTTCTTATACGATTGTTTCTATTTTTTTATTATCGTTCCTGTTTAATACCTCACAATACACTAATCAAATTCAATTACAGCAAGAGTTTAGCAACAATCTAACTATTAATAAACCTTTCTATTTTATAACTACTTCTATACAACATTTTTTTCCTTCCACACCCTATAATGATATATATGCTGATACTTATATTGGAGATTATGGAAGTGATAATGAAAAAAGTGTAACAAGTTTTATCAACTATATTGATGAAAAGAAATTTCCTTTTTTGCATACAATGGATAGCACCGATGTATTGAGCAATTTTTTTAATTCATCGGTAAAGCCGCCCAATATTGTTATCATTTTAGTGGAAGGTTTAGGCAGAGCTTTCTCGAACAAAGGAGCTTACTTAGGAAGTTTTACACCTTTTATCGATTCACTATCTGAAAAGAGTTTATACTGGGAGAATTTTTTAAGCGAAGGAGGAAGAACTTTTGCAGTATTGCCTTCGGTAACCGCTTCATTACCATTTGCAAAAAATGGTTTTTCCGAATTGGGTAATTTAATGCCACCACACTTTTCTTTAATGAGTATTTTAAATAACAATAATTATACAAGCAATTTTTATTATGGAGGAAATGCCGATTTCGATAACATGCACCTTTTCTTGCAAAAAAATAAAACAAAAGTGCATGACGAACAAAGTTTCTCACCTTCATTATATAAAAAAATGCCCGCAACAAATGGTTTTACTTGGGGCTATGGCGATAAAGATCTTTTTAAAAAAATATTATCGGAAACTACTACCGAATTACCTTTTATAAATATTGCCTTAACGGTTTCTACACACGACCCATTTATAATTAATGAAGAAGACAAATACTTGCAAAAATTTGAAGAGAGAATGAATGAACTTGGCTTAGATGAAACACAGAAAAAAGAACATAGAAATTATGAAAAAAATTATGCAACCATTTTATATATGGACGATGCAATAAAATACTTTTTTAACCTGTATAGCAAAACCAAAGAATTTAATAATACCATTTTTATAATTACAGGAGATCATAGAATGCCCGAAATACCTATGAGCAGTAAAATAGATCGCTATCATGTGCCATTAATTATTTACTCTCCTCTCTTAAAACGTACGGCAAAATTTTCTTCCATTTCAACTCATTTCGATATTACACCCAGCTTGCTAATGTTGTTACACAATACGTATCATTTAAAAATACCAACCACTGTAAGTTGGATGGGAACAGGATTAGATACTGTAAGATCATTCAGAAATATTCATGCCTATCCATTAATGCAAACTAAAACAGAAATAAACGATTTTATAATGGAAGACTATATGCTTTCGGGTAATAATTTATATTCAATAAGCAATAACCTGGATATAAGTTTAATAGAAAACGATAGTAAAAAGCAACAACTTATTAATGCTATGAACAAGTTTAAATATAAGAACAACCAACTACTTTCTACTTATACATTATTGCCCGATAGCTTACTAAAAAATAGTAATTAAAATAACTATTGCATTCGCGACTGATAATAATCATTTAAAATTTTTGTAACCAAAGGATTATAAAATTTCCAAAAAAAACTTTTTCTTTCTTCCGGATCTTGCGTGTTGTAAAACATCCATTTAAAATATTCCACCCATTTAAAATAAGCAGAAAAAAGATGAATAGGATTATCGCAAAAATCGCCTGAAAAATAAAAAAATCTGTAATCGGTATTACTATGAACAGAAACTGCCGGAAATGTTTTTGGAATACCCCAACGCAACAAAGAATCGGTACCGGCAACATTAGTTTCAATGCTAAAATTGGCAATAGAATGGTTATAGCTTTTGTTTAATTTATTTATTTCAAACCAATAATTATATTTTATTTTTTCGGGTAATTGGTAATAATTTTTACCTTCTGCTGTAGCATAAATTACTGGCATTTGAAAGGTTAAATCTGCAGGGTATGATAAAATTTCAATTCTATCATCGCTTCGTACAAATACAATTCCACTTCCTTTAAAAGGCCATTGGTGCTTATGTTGTAACAAATAATTTTTAATCATCCATTTGGGCAATTCGGTATTTACCGTAGTATCCAATACAGCAAAATATCTTCCAATCCAATTAAGCCATTTTATTCCAAAGGTTTTTTCAAATTCGCTTCTAACAATGGGAGAAGTTGGCGATCCTAATGAATTAAATTCGGCAATTATAAGTTTTTTATTTTGTTGCATTAATTGCAAAAATTGCATATCGGCATCACTAGTTCCTCCATAAATAATTCCCGATCTTTCTTTGGTATCGCTGTGCTTTATCCATTCATTTCTATAAATTCCGTACGCATCGGTTAAATAAACCAAATCTGCATCAGCACTTAATTGTATTAATTGATTTTTAGTAAATCGCTCTAATCCTTTTAAACGAAATTTTTCATTTTCTTCAGGAAAAAAACCAAAATAATCTGTAGAAGGATTGTACAGATGTTCGTTATTTTTTACAAATTTTTCGTGATTTAAAATCCAGTTGAAAGAAATATGTTCTTGAGCTTGCGTAGTTAATACTGTTTTATCAATAATAGCTACCGTTAATTTTCTTTTTGGCCAAAAAAACCAAATTAAAAACATCCATACAGGTGTTAATACAAGAACAACAAGGGCTATTCTTTTCATTGTTTTTAACCAAGATGTTAAAACCGATGTTGCCATAATATACCGGTTTGAAATTGATTACCCCATGTTTGAGGCAAATACTCCTGATAATACCATCCCATATTGAAATACAAAATATTGAATTTAGAAATTTTGGTTTGATAAATTAGCAATGCTTTATACGTTTTTAATAACTGATTAAATTGAATTGAGTTGACATTATCATCAGGAGAAATTCCATAACCAATGGTAGCCGACCAAAAATTATCGGCATCAGATAAATAATAATTTGCATTAAGTGCATAAGAGGAAGAAACTGCCGAACCATTTTGTCCGGGTGTTATATATACCCTCGATCCAAATAACCAACTTTTATAGTATTTTCCAACGTAAGCAGTATAAATCCAAATAGGAGCAGCAGAAAAGTTTAAATACCTAAAACCCAATTCGGCTTCATAACTTTTGGGAAGATTAGCATATAAAGAATATCCCGCACGCCAATGAGGAAATACTCCAATATTATCTGAGTATCCTGCATTCACATAACTATAAAATGTTTTAGAAATTTTGGGATATGCATCCATTTCTGCTTGCCAGCCATTTTCGGCAAACCTATTAGCATAATTAATTCTTCCTATAACAGTACCCATTTTTGTATTTCGATAGTAAGAACTACTTGTTAAATGCCAAGGATTGTTAAATTGTTTATCGAAAGAGGTGTAATCGTAACTAATGCCAATTTTATTTTTAGATGATTGATCTTTAATTGCATCGGCTATTTCTCGGGCTTGCGTATTGTTTTTATTAATGGAAAGTAAGGATTGAATAATACTATTTGCTTCGCTAAATTTTTTTTGAGCCAAAAGTATTTTTGTTTTACGAAGCAAAATTTCTTGCGATTGCGGGTGATATTTTAATGCATTATTGCAAATAGTTAATGCCCTATCGTTTTTATCATTCCAATAATTTAAATCAGTGTATGCAATTGCTGCATCTTCATTATCCGGATTATTCTTTAAAACATAAGAAAAGCAAATTGATGCACTATCATAGTTGTTTGTCCACGAAAAAATTCTTCCTAAAAAAATTCGCACATCGGCATAATCGGGCGATTGTACTAAAGCCGAATATAAATATGCTTTGGCGGTGGTGTAATCTTTTTTATCAAAAGCTGCATGACGAGCTAATTGCAACAACTCATCAGATGAAATGGATTTTGTTTGAGAAAATACAGATAAGCAACTAAAGGAGAAGAATAATAGGATTGGAATTGATTTAAGCATCACAAAAGTTATTACTATATAAAGATAATTTTAAAAAATTTATGGCATAATTTGTTTTTTAGTTTGAAAATCTACCGATTTAACTATTTTTGCCGCCTC
>JAKAJX010000008.1 GCA_021824855.1 Bacteroidota bacterium
TCACCTTTTGGAGCTTTTGGAAGTTTTTCTCTTAATTCAGGAATGGAATAACCACGAAAGCGAATTCCTTCTTGGGCATCTAACAAACTGGTTTCGGTAACCAAACCTGTAATACCACGCATTCCTTGATAGACTTGGGCTAAAGTAACTTCTCCAATTTTTTTAGCTCCATGCTGCTTAATAATTTCTTTTATTTCAAGATTTTCAGTTTCAAATTTTTCTTTAAACCTGTCTTTTAAAATTCCCATTAGTAAATTTTTATAATATAATAATATTTATTATGTTTTATAGTTTTAAAAAGTTCAATTCGTTAAAAAGTAACAAGACTGTTAATGCCGCAAATTGTAACAAACTTAGCTATAAAATTTTGCCGTTAAAGGTAATGTAAGTTGTAGTTTATACAAAACATTTACCGATGTTTAAGAAATTATTTAGGTGCTTTTCGGTATAACCCAATCACTACTAATAAGAATATTGAATTAGGAATCCAAGCTGCAATAGTTGGCGGCAAGTTTCCTTTAGTTGAAAAAATGGTAGAAAATTTATCTGCTAAAATAAATAAGGCAGCAATAATAAATCCAATAGCCAAATGTACCCCACTTCCTCCGCGAATTTTTCTTCCCGCAATAACGGCTCCAATAATGGTTAATAAAATAACTGTAATAGGCGTAGCATCTCTACGACCAGCTTCTACTTTTAATTCACTTAATCCTTCCGAACCTCTTAATTCTTCTAAATGAATTAACCTGCTTAACTCAGGAGAAGATAACTTATCTTTTGTATATTTATCTCTTCTTAAATCTGCAGGTGTAAAATTAAAATTCATATTCAACGAATGAATTTGTGTTAATTGTTCATTCATTCCAATTAGTTCTCTTTTTATTACATCTTCCATTCTCCAATTCCTTTTTACAGTATCCCAATACACAGATTCTGCTCGTATATTTTCAACCAATGCATGATTTTTTACCGTATGCAAAAAAACCGGTCCACCTCGCTTAGACGAAGTATCATAATTATAAATACCTGCATAAGTTATTGAATCTATTCTAAAATAAAAATCGTTACCGGAGCCAAATCGGCTTTTAGTGAGTGTTTCGTAAGAAGAGTTGGGGTCGAAATATTTTGCTTCAAAAGCACCACGAATTTTATTGGCATTGGGCACTAAATAATGATTGGAGTACCAAAGCAATGCAGCTAAAAAAATTCCGCCAACCCAATAAGGTCTTAACCAACGATTATAAGAAGTTCCACTGGCAAGAATGGCTATTATTTCGCTTCTGCCAGCCATTTTAGAAGTAAAAAATATTACTGCAATAAACACAAATAACGGGAACAATAATGCTACTATATGCGGCACAAACCCAATGTAGTAGCCCATTACAATTTGTTTAAACCCTAAGTTAGATTTTACAAAATCATCGGCTTTTTCACTTACATCTACAACTACCGAAATAATGGTAAATAAAAAAATAGCAAAAGAAAAAGTGCTTAAAAATTTTTTCAATATATACCAATCTATCTTTTTCATTCGTTTATGGTAAGTGCAAATATAGTTTGCAAATTTTAGTATGCAGAGAAAACGGTGTTAAAGAAATTTTTCAATAAGTATTAAAAAAAATACATCCATAAAAATGGATGTACACTTACGCATTTCATAGGTAACGGATTAGTAAGTAATTGTGAAACTAATCATATCAAATTATTTAATGTGATTTTAATTGCCGAAGTGAATAAAAATTTATTAGATAGTAAGATTATCCACATTGAAAAATATTAAAAATATGATGGCTACTATATTATAGTCGCTGCTTTAATTTTTCTATCATATTTTTTTTCCAGCTTGAAAAAGTTTGTGCAAGAATTTGCTTACGTGCTTCGGCAACTAACCATAAATAAAAAGAAAGGTTATGAATACTGGCTATTTGTAATCCTAAAATTTCTTCCGATACAAATAAATGGCGCAAGTAGGCTTTGCTGTAGTAATTGCTTATCTCGTTTTGAAGTGTACTATCTATAACAGAAAAATCTGTTGCCCATTTTTTATTTTTTATATTAATCACTCCATTGCTGGTAAATAACATTCCATTTCTACCATTTCTGGTGGGCATTACACAATCAAACATATCAACACCCAATGCAATTCCTTCTAAAATATTCCATGGAGTTCCTACTCCCATTAAATAACGAGGCTTATCTTTTGGTAAAATATCGCAACACAATTCTGCAAATTCATACATTTTATTTTCAGGTTCACCAACACTCAATCCGCCAATGGCATTACCGGCAGCATTTTTCGATGCAATATATTCGGCCGATTCGGTTCTCAAATCTTTAAATGTTCCGCCTTGTACAATAGGAAAAAGGTTTTGAGTGTATCCGTATTGATTATCCGTTTCATTAAATCGGCTGATGCATCTATCTAACCATCGATGGGTTAGCTGCATGCTTTTCAGTACATAATTATAGTCGCTATTAGCAGGTGGACATTCATCGAATGCCATTATAATATCGGCACCAATACTACGTTCAATATCCATTACTTTTTCGGGAGAAAATAAATGTTTGCTTCCATCAATATGCGATTGAAACCAAACGCCCTCTTCTTTAATTTTTCTATTAGCAGCCAAAGAAAACACCTGATAACCACCACTATCGGTTAATATGGGTTTATGCCATCCATTAAATTGATGCAAGCCACCCGCTGCTTCTAACACTTGTATGCCCGGGCGTAAATACAAATGATACGTATTACCCAAAATGATTTGAGCATAAATATTATTGTACAATTGTTGTTGCGTAACAGCCTTAACAGAGCCTACTGTACCCACAGGCATAAATATGGGTGTAAGAATTTCGCCATGATCGGTAGTAATTTTTCCGGCTCTTGCTTTACTGGTAGCATCTACAGCTTCTAACTGAAAAGTTAATGGTGGCATAGAGCTGCAAATGTAAGTAACGATAGGTTATTGCAATACATTCAATAGGTGTAATACATAGTGATCTATTTCTTTTCCACATCTTCACACTTCAAATTTAACAACACAACACAAGACCTACTTTTGCAGCATGATAATACCAGCATTTACTTGGAAAATTGTATTTATAGTTTTTTGTTTAATAATTGCTATTCAGGTTTTTTATTATATTTTTTTCTTTTTACGATTAGCTTTTTTTAAACCTATTATCAAACAAGAAAATATTAGTCAGCCCGTTTCGATAGTTGTTTGTGCAAGAGATGAAGCAGAGAATTTGGTAAAAAATTTACCGGGCATTTTAGTACAAGATTACAGAACCACTCATGAAATTGTTGTTGTAAATGATAATTCATCGGATGAAAGCAAATATATTTTAGATGAATTTAAAAAATCGTTTAAAAGTTTAAACCATATAGAACTAACGCAAGAAGCAAAATTAATTGTAGGCAAAAAATTTCCATTATCAATGGGAATTAAAAGTGCTAAATACGAAACATTACTTTTAACCGATGCCGATTGTGTTCCTGCATCGGAATTTTGGATTCAAAAAATGCAGGAAGCCTATATGCCCAGTACCGAAATTGTTTTAGGCTATGGTGCTTACCATAAAAAACCCGGATTATTAAATAAACTTATTCGCTTCGAAACCTTTCATACTGCTTTGCAATATTTCTCTTATGCATTAGCCGGATTACCTTATATGGGTGTTGGCAGAAATTTAAGTTATAAAAGAGAAGTTTTTATAAGAAATAAAGGGTTTGCATCAATCAATAATATTCCCAGTGGAGATGATGATTTATTTATTAATAAAGTAGCTACTAAAGATAATACCACTATAGTAATTGATAAAGATGCTCATACACTAAGTGAACCAAAAACTTCTTGGTCAGATTGGATGAATCAAAAATTTAGGCATTACACCACATCTAAATTTTACAAACCAAAACATAAATTTTTTTTAGGCTTGTATTCGTTTTCTTTGTTTTGGGTGTATCCATTATTAACCCTAAGTATTATATTTTTTAATTGGTGGATAGCATTATCGGTATATGGCATTCGCTTTTTATTACAGTTTTTGGTTTATTTTAAAACCATGAAAAAACTAAATGAAACCGACCTTATTCCTTATTACCTATTATTCGATATTTGGATGTTTTTCTATTATATATTTTTTGTACCGGCTATTTTTAAAAAACCTCAAAAAAATTGGAACTAATTCTAAAATACTTTGGAGATTTTACCAATATGCAAATTCAACAGTTTGCTGGTTTGGAAAATTTATATAAAGAATGGAATAGCAAGATTAATGTTATTTCCAGAAAAGATATTGACAGTATTTATTTACATCATGTTTTGCATTCACTAAGTATTGCAGCTATTGCCGATTTTAAAAAAGGTACACAAATAATTGATATTGGCTGTGGTGGTGGATTTCCGGGTATTCCTCTTGCCATTTTTTTTCCTGATGTTTCATTTCATTTGGTAGATAGTATTGCTAAAAAATTAAAAGTTGTTGATGCGGTTTGCCAAACTATTCAACTTAAAAATGTTACTACCCAACATAGTAGAGTAGAAGATATTAAAAACAGAAAATTTGATTATGCTATTAGCAGAGCTGTTGCTCCTTTAAAAGATTTATGGAGATGGGCGAACCCAATTTTAAAAAAGCAAGCAACTAACGAAGCTATTGCTAATGGCTTAATTTGTTTAAAAGGAGGCGATTTGCATCAAGAAATTTCAGAAAGCGGTGTACGCCCAAAAATGATGAGCATCTATGATATTTTCTCTGAAGAATATTTTAAAGAAAAATACATACTTCAAGTTAAAAAATAATAACCAATACTGCTATTCACCATTTTTTAGTCGGGTATAATTAATTTGTTGTTAGAGCGATTAATATCAGCCATACGTTGAGAAGGATCTATTTCTATACTTTTTAATGCACTAATATTTTTATCTATTTTAAATTTATAGGAAGGATGAGTCCATTTCCACTCTTCATTTACTATTCTTTTTATATTGTTTTCGGCAGGTTTGGCGCCATACATCAAACTTAATGGTATGTAATATAATTCCTTACTGCCATCTTTATAAGTTATCAAAACATCAATAGGCATTGGCATTTTGCCCAATCGCTTAATTGTTATAAATGTATTTCCATTTTCAACATCAATATCGCCAATAGCATAATCTATAGTTTTGGTGGTATAAACCCAATACTCTTTATACCATTGCAATGCAAGTCCGCTTACTTTCTCTGCAACCCTAATAAAATCATTCGCATTGGGATGTTTAAATTTCCAATCAGCATAATATCTCAATAATATTTTGTTTAAGATGCTATCACTTACAATATATCCCAATTGATTCATAAATACTGGTCCTTTTGCATACGCTGCATATCCATAAGCATAATTGGTGTTGTAATGATCGGAATGGGTGCTCATGGGTTCTTCTAACCCACTTCTCACTAATCCAAAATATCCGTTATAACTATCGGAGTGGTGCAGCGGTAATTTTTGGTTTTGAACTTCTGTATTTAAAGCAATTTGCTTTTTATATTGCTCACTTAAATAGGGCGAATGTTGCACACAACTATCATAATAATATGCCGATACTTCACTTTCGGCATAAGAAGTAAAACCTTCATCCATCCAAGGAAATAAGCTCTCATTAGTACCCAACATGTGCTGGTACCAACTATGCAACCACTCGTGAAATGCAGTACCTAAGCTGTACGATTTTATTAAAGTTGCCATTGCATATTCCATTCCTCCATCGCCACCTTGAATAAAAGAATATTGTGGATATTGATATTTGCCAAATCTTTTTTCGATATAGGGCAATACTTTTTCGGCCGACCATAATAAGTTATTCCAACTACTATCTGTTTTG